>JAPLCP010000102.1:0-27844 GCA_026392155.1 Armatimonadota bacterium
TCGCTCTGGCCCTTGCGGTGCTCCAGAAACGGCATGTCGGCGACGATAAACTTTCCACCTGCGCCCCGCGCCACGGACTCGGTATGGAAGACCATCATCGCTAAATCCGCGGCGAGCGTGCTGGAATGCCCATGCACCACCATCGCCACGGAGTCACCCACCAAAATGCCGTCTAGCTCGGTCTGGGCGATGAGGCGGGCAAAGGCACAGTCGTAGCAGGTCACGAAGCTGATGCGCACTTGAGCTGTCTTAGTTGCCTTGCGGCGGCGAAAGTCGGGTAGGGTCACAGCGCTTATTGTACCGCTCGTGATCGCCTGGAGGCTTAAGAACCTTAATATAAGAATGCACTATGATCTATGCCACTGAAGCGAGATAAGGGAGCTCTTTTATTTCTTAATGTGAAACTATGAAAAAATATGTTTTTTGTTAAGCTTATTTAACTTAATTTTTATCTTTGCTTAATAGGAGCTTTAGAGCTTTCCTGATAACATCTTTCGGTCTACTTCACGGGTCGTGAGACTTCCTGTGATAAAAGAATTTAGGAGTTTAAAAAATATGCAGAAGCGCGCATTTACGCTCATTGAGCTGCTCGTTGTTATCGCTATTATCGCGATCCTCGCCGCTATCCTCTTCCCCGTGTTTGCACAAGCCCGTGAGAAGGCCCGGCAGACCTCTTGTCTCTCTAACCTGAAGCAGATTGGTATGGCTCAGATGCAGTATACACAAGACTACGATGAGACCTACCCGATGGCGTACTACTACAAGAATAATACTGCCACTACTAATGGTGGTTCCGCGGGTGGATACGTCACTTGGACTGTTCTTATGTATCCTTATATCAAGAGTGCACAGGTTTTTGTTTGTCCTTCAGATGCTACCAAGGGAAATGTGCCTGACAATGCGCCCTGTGCAAACTTCACAGACACAACGACGCTTGGTTGTGAGGCACAAGTGCCGCGTCTTTCTTACATCCCGAACTCTGCGATTATGCCTCGCAAGCGTGGGCCACAGGATGCACCTAATGTTGTCTCGATGGCGGCGCTTGATGCTCCTGCTGATGTGATCTCCATCGGAGAGATGACCGACTTCACCAACTGTATCTTCCTCGGGTCGACAGGACAAGCCAACAATAACCTTCGCAACAAGAGCCACCGCCCGGTTAATGCCATCATGCGAGCTGCGGGTGGTGGACAGTGGGCAGGCCAGAGTGCTGCTGACGTGACGGGCTCGATCTTTGCCATAACCCTTGCGGCTGCCCAAGGAGTCGAAGGCTGGGGCGGCCCCGCGGATACTCGTGCGATCACCAACACTGCAGGTTGTCGTGGAACCGCCGCCGATGTGGGTCTTCACATTCGCTTCATGTCCCCTGGTCGTCACAGCGGCGGCTCAAGCTACATGTTTGCCGACGGTCATGCTAAGTGGCACCGCTTCAATGACACGATCAACCCGAACCGCTTCCTCTGGGGCCGTACCTACTTCCCCTCTGGCCAGCCAATTCTGGATCAGGCTGGTGTGCAGGTTCGCTAAGAATCTCTTTTAGAAAAATGCCCCACTCTGCACTGCCGAGCGGGGCATTTTTTTGTCTACGGCGCGACTTTTGCCGCAGGATCAGAGAACGGCCCCTGTCCGGCGGCTCCCAGTGCGGCGACGCGGCACCAGTAGCGTGTACCACTGCTGAGGCCCGTGAGGGAGAGGCGGGTCTTGGTGGTGGCGCTGGCATAGCTCCACCCGCTCTTGGCATCGGGCGCAGTGGTCGTCTCCACGATGTAGCTGACGGCACCGCGTATCTTCCCCCAGGAAGCAACCAGAGAGCCCTCGCTGCCGCCGTCGGTTAGGAGAAGGTTCTCGGGGGCACCCAGAGGGCCAACCGGAGCGATAGGAGCCTTGACCTGCATCCCGGCACTGCGAATCTTGACCTCCTGGCCTGCGGACTTGAGCTGCACGTAGCTGCCCAGCCGGGTCAGGAGCGTATCGAGCTGTTTTTCTTCGTCGTTCTGGGTGGCTGTGTCGGAGATGGCTTTCTGCCGAGAGGCTTGCGCGGTGTTATACGCTCCCTCGGTGGCCCCTGTCTGGGTGGAAAGCTCCGCAATCGTCGGTTCGGGTGAGGGAAAGTCAGGGTTGTTTGTCAGTGCCGTGATCACTTGCCGTGCAAACTGTATCTTGGTAGGCAAAGGCATATTTTCGAGATCGAGTTTAATTTGAGCCATCGTGATAGTCTTTCTAACGGTAGCCTCTATCGTCCCTCCGATAACCTCTAAGGTCTCTCCGATAGCCTCAATCGGAGTGATTCTAAGCTCTACCGTTAGCACTAATACGGCCTGGATTAAAAAAAACGTTCCCGCCTCGCCAGCAAACAGTCATTTTTATTGTCTGGTTAACAATCCGAATGGTGCGCCCTTGTAGAATAAGCGTTGCTATGTCTAACCGTCGCGTTTTCACGCTTATCGAACTTTTGGTTGTGATCGCCATCATCGCGATTCTCGCTGCCATTCTCTTTCCTGTCTTTGCCCAAGCCCGCGAGAAAGCGCGCCAGGCGGCCTGCCTCTCGAACATGAAGCAGATCGGCACATCGGTTCTGATGTACGCCCAAGACTATGACGAGTCCATCGTGCCCTCTCAGAACGGGACGGCGGGCATTAACCTGGTCTCCTGGCCCTCGATTATCCAGCCCTACATCAAAAACGCCCAGGTCTTTGTCTGCCCCAGCGCCAATGAGTCACCACAGGCTCCCGATCCCCAGTTTATTACCAATACCTCCAATCGCCTCTACATGGGAGTCACCAAAGGAACCACCACGGCGGGCAATGGGGGTGATGGCAGTGATCCAGCGGTCTGCCTCGTGCCGCGCCTCTCCTACAGCCGAAACCTTATCCCCACCACCAACGGCAACCCCTGGGATGCGCTGATCGCGGGGCGGGTCTGCAACAACGGCAAGACCTATCCGGGGTTTGTGGACTATGTCAATAACCTAAAGTCCGGCTGGGTGGGCACCGGCACGACGTTTACCCGCTCGATGGCCGAGATCGCCGAGCCCGCCAGCACGATCCATATCGTCGATGGCATGGCGGGCGGCAACGCGACAGCAAACCCGCTGACCTACGGCGCCTCCATACGCGGTCTTCAGCAAGACATCCGCACGGACATGTTCAAGGACAGTCCTCCCTCGAAAGTCGCGCCTCGCCACTCCGGCGGCTTCGTGGTTCTCTACGGAGACGGTCACTCAGGCTACAAGAAATGGGGCTCAACCACGCCTTGTATGTGGACGATTCAGGACGATATCTGTAACTAAGGGTTTTTCGTTTGTTAACATATTGGAAACCTAACGCCCCTAAAATAAGCAGGTAGAAAATCGTTGTAACAGTCGGTATAATTAGTACTGTCTTAGCTCGGGGTTTCAAGTCGCCCCCTAAAGGAGTTTCTTATGAAACGCAACCGTCTCGCTTTCACGCTTATCGAACTTCTCGTTGTGATCGCCATTATCGCGATTCTTGCTGCCATTCTCTTTCCCGTCTTTGCCCAAGCCCGTGAAAAGGCTCGCCAGACCTCCTGTCTCTCCAACATGAAACAAGTCGGTCTTGGTCTTTTGATGTATACCCAAGACTACGACGAGCAGTTTCCCCGCGCGGACTACTCGGTTCCCATCGGGAGCCCCACTCTGCTAAACCCTGCCGCAACCGGTACATTTTCAGGTCGTGTGAACCACTACAAGTGGCCTGTTTGGGTGCTTCCCTATATTAAAAATTCGCAGGTCTTCTTCTGCCCAAGCCGCAGACGTGACGAAGTCGCTTGGAGTGGAAATGGCGAGATCAAAGGCAATGGCTACGCGCTCAACCTCTCAATCTCTGGTCGCCCGATTTCACCCTCGGGGGAAAATCCCGGCTTCTTAGGTGGTGGTCTTGCTGGTGTCCAAACGCCTGCGGACACGTGGATGCTGATGGAGCTACGCAATCAGGTGAGCTACTCCCATATCACCAGTGGAGGCACTCTCTACCCGGCGGCTCTGCGTGAGTCTTGGACGGCTTATCTGACACCAGGAGGTGTCGTGAATAAAGACAACGCTCCTCACAGTGATGGGTTTACCTTCTGCTACATTGACGGCCATGCAAAGTACATGAACGTGAAAGCATTTCTAGCCGCCTCTCCGACAGCCGCTGAGTACACTGCTCCTGCCTGTACTTTTGTTACGAATGCGGGAGCGGGATCGGGAATGAATACCTGTCCCGGAAGTCCTGCAAGCATCACTTGGACACGCCCCTTCCCCTTCTGGGGCCTCTACTAAAGCGAGTTAGAGGGCTCGTTGTGGCCAACGGAACCCATGGGTTCCGTTGGCCTTTGTTTTTGGGTATACTGATCGCTGAAGGAACTTATTTTCAATGTCCCGTAAAAATGCATTCACGCTTATCGAACTTTTGGTAGTGATCGCCATTATCGCGATTCTTGCTGCCATTCTCTTTCCGGTCTTTGCCCAAGCCCGTGCCAAAGCCCGCCAGACTGCCTGTCTCTCCAACTTAAAACAAATTGGAACTGCCGTCATGATGTATGTGCAAGACTACGACGAGACTTATCCTCCCTCACAGATTCCCTTAGGACCGGCGGATGCAACGCCTCCTCCTCCAGCAGGCTCCGTGATTTCTTGGCCGACGCTGATCTTCCCTTACATTAAGAATGAGGGTGTGTTTGTTTGTCCTGATGGGGAAACAACTGTAAAATCAGTAACTTTAACGGTGAATGGGGTTTCGACAACAGGAAACTACTGCGGTGTCACAACTCTTAATACGCGATTCGCTCCTGTAGCACAAGGTGATGGTTCTACAAGACCCTATGGGCTAGTCAACCGGCTCTCCTATGGGCGCAATCTGATCCCGCTAGGAACCTCAGCCGCAACCAACTGGACGACGGTTGGGTTTGCCGGGCAGGACAAGAGTGGCTTCGTGACCACAGGAACCACCCTTTCGGTCGCAGAAGCCGCTGTTGCACAACCGGCCAGCACGATCCATATTATGGATGCTTGGACGACAGTCTGCGATCAGGGCAACTCGATCCGGGGAATTCAGCAAGAGATCCGAACGGATCGGTATAATAACATCACCGCATCCAAGGTTTCTAACCGGCACTTTGGTGGCTTTGTCTGTCTCTTCGGTGACGGCCATGCAGGCTACAAGAAGTGGGGTTCCTCCAAAGCGGCGGAGTGGAGCATTCAGGAAGATTAGTTTCTGACCTCTGAGCTAGGGAAGGGGGTCGAGTGGTTTGCCTAAGATGCGCCGCTCGACCCCCTTCATTATTTCGGAGCCCGCCTCGGTATCATCTTCGTGGCCTAGCAGGTGCAGAATCCCATGAACGAGCAGTAGCGCCAGCTCGTCTTCTAGCTCCCAGCCTCGTGCCAGTGCCTGACGCTCCGCCGTGTCGCGGGAGATGACCACGTCGCCAAGCTGTTCGGTGAGTGGCTCGCCCGGCTCAGACTGGGGCCAAGAGAGCACATCGGTGGGCTTGTCTTTTTCCCGCCAGTCTCGATTGAGCTGCTGGATCGCGTCGTCCGTGACGATCAAAACGCTTACCTCAATAGATCCCCCCGCCGAGCGGGGGCTAGGGGGGAGGCCACTAAGGCATTCCGAGAGGAGTTTTTGTGCGGCGGCGGCGGCCCGACTCCACGGTAGGTGGGCTATCGGGTGCTGGTTCTGAAGGGCGATCTCGATTGCTCTCATTAGGGGTTTCTCTAGGGCTCTCTTTTGTGTCTTTTGCATCTTTCGGATACTCGATACGAGCGTGCAGCGTGGCACAGAGAGTTCGCGTGAAGACATCCTGAATGGTTTTTAGATCACGCAGAGTAAGAGGACACTCGTCGAGCTGGCCGTCGGCGCGTTTGTCCTCAATCATCCGTGCGACAAAGTCTGTGACGCGCTGCGGGCTCGGCTTATCCAAGACGCGGGATGCGGCCTCGACTCCATCGGCCAGCATCAGAATCGCGGCCTCCTTGCTTTGGGGCTTAGGGCCAGGGTAGCGGAACTGAGACTCAAGGGTGGCATCGGGGACACCGCCCGTGGCTTGGTGATAGAAAAACTTCATCAGGGTCGTGCCGTGGTGCTGAGAGATCACCTCGCACACTCGGGGAGGCAGCCCGACACGCTCGGCGATCTCTAGACCCTCTTTGACATGGTTGATCAGCACGAGTGCCGACAGAGATGGACTGATTCGGTCATGGACATTCTCAGCATTGGACTGGTTCTCGATAAAAAACTCGGGGCGGTTCATCTTGCCCAAGTCGTGGTAGTAGGCCGCCACGCGAACGAGCATCGCATCTGCCTCAATGGCCTCAGCGGCCGCGTGCGCGAGGTTACCGACCATAAGCGAGTGGGCGTAGGTGCCCGGTACCGCCATGCGGAAGTCTTGTAGGATCGGAGTCGCCGGGTCGGAGAGCTCCAAGAGGCGCAGGTGGGTGGTGATTCCAAAGGGGCGCTCCAGGCACCAGACACCTAAATAGAACAGGGCCAGTGCCACGAGGCCAGAGCCGATTCCCATCAGAACGCCCGTTAAAATCTCGCGAGGGAGGTCATGCTCCATCTGCGCGACGAGCAGGCTCAGAATGGCGTTGGCACCACAGACCGCGGCTCCCGCACGAAAGACATCGCCTCGGTTACGCATTGAGGCCACCGAGACAATCCCTGCCAGTGAGGAGCCCAGAGTAAAGACGGTAAAACGTAGCTCGTTGTTGAGCACCACCCCACTCGTCACCGCAAGTAGCGCAACAACCAGAGTCGCGACTGAGGGCGAGATGAGCAGCGCAATCACCATCCCTGCCGAGGCGACGCACATCATCCCCAGATACGAGAGATTGATTCCCGTAAAGGGCAGACCCAACAGAGTCGAGCCGAGCTTGATTCCCATCACGGAAACCACTGTCAGAATGGCGAGCAAAAAGAGCCGCTTTGTGTCCAGATAGAGCTCTCGGTGAAAGACCCGCAGGTAGACCGTCACGAATGCCACGATAAGGTTGACCATGAGGACAATCACCAGGATCGAGAGAGCATCCAGTGCGGCATTGCGAAGTCCCAGTGCGGTCAGTGCGTCTAAGTGCGCTTGGGTCACCCGCTCACCGTTTCGTAGTACCAGCTCGCCTGCCGCAATCCGTCGGGTCTGGCGCGCCACCTGCGCCTCCGCTTCATCACGGGCCTGCTGGGTCATACGAGCATCGTAGTGACGGTTCTCTGTCAGTGCCTCACTACAGAGAGCGGCGACGGGCGCACGGAGGTTCTCGGGGAGATCCAGCAAGATAGGATCGGCGACTAGGCCACGGCGGGCAATTGTGAGGTCGTTGGTGTCGTCTCGGAGCGTCCCCTGCATGGTGCGCGTGACGAGGCTGGTCGCGACGGCTTGCGCTTTCTCAAACAGCTCAGGGTTGGCAGCACTCAGAGCATCCAGAGTGGACTGGCTCAGTCTGAGGCCAGACTGTCGCCGAATATCTTCGAGCTCAGGGTGGTCCCGAACAGGGGTAGCAATGGCCTCAAAGACTGTCCGAATCGCCTCTTGTGTGTTGCGGCTGGCATCGGGAATGAGCTGATAGCGCTTGTCAACCTGGCTGATCGCCTCTTCCCGCAGACGCTGTGTCGCCTCCGTGTCTTCGTAGCGTGCGGTGCGCGGGGCCGTCACGTCCTGGCGTGAGATCGTCCCAAGCGCGACATTGACCCGGTTGGGGAGCAAGTGAATACAGAGAAGTACTGAGAGAATCGCGGCGGTTCCGAGGGCGAGTAGGAGGCGCAGGGGCGAAATGCGTGGCGCAGGGGCAGGTTTTCCTCGCGGCTCAGAGGCACGGCGAGGGCGGGGATTCGTTGAGCTGATTTGAAGCTCAAAAGGCAGACGCCAGCGCATCTTCATAAAGCGATTCCGTGGCGATCTCAAACAAAAATAAGTTCAGCAGGATTCAGTGCTTCGTACATCGAGGGCACGGTGTACGCGGGGGATCGCGAGAGAGCTACTTCTCTTCGTTTGCTTGACGAATCTTGCGCTTGCGAGCGGCTTCTGCCTTACGGCGCTTGTCGCTAGGCTTCTCGTAGAACTCGTGGGTGCGGGCGGTTTTGAGGACTCCGTCCTGCTGAAGGACTTTCTTAAAACGCTTGAGGGCCGCCTCAAGCGGCTCACCTGGTTTCAGATTGATTTGTGCCATGAATAATTCACCCCCTCCCGAACAAAAATGTATTTTTTGGTGTGTCGCACACCGTGCCGGTGGCAATTGTATCTTAAATACCCGTCTCAGTCAAGATAGCTAAACTCATTGAGGTTAAAGAGGGCACGGCAAAGAGCAGGGAGCCCGTGCTTGAGGCGGAGCTTCTCGCAGAGTTCGCGCTCGTTTTTGGTGGGGAGTCTTTGGAGGACAAGCCGGAATGCCAAGGCAAGCTTATCGGTCTCTGTGCTCTTTTCGACGCGCCGGGCAAGTGCCTGCGCTGCATCGCGCAGAAAGGGATTGTTCAGAAGTGCTAGCGCTTGGGGAGCCACGGTGGATGTCGTGCGCGAGGCACAAGAGACAGCGTTATCAGGTAGGTCAAACGTGGCGAGCAGAGGAACTGCCACGGTGCGCTTTTGCACCAGATAGAGGCTGCGAACGCCCTGACGCTCGGGGGGCGACGGATACCAGCCCTTGGTTTTCTCTTTGTTATCGTCCAGAAACGCGGGGTTGGCCTTCAGCACCTCATCGGGTAGAGGCGGCCAGATCGGGGGGCCACCAAAGCGCTCGGTGAGCTGACCGCTGGTCTGCAAGATCGCGTCACGGAGCTGCTCCGCAGAGAGGCGGCGCGGCGCATGGGCACTCTGGTAGGCACGGCTACTTATGATGAGCCGATGGAGCGTCTTGACCGACCCGCCGCTCTCCAAGAAAGCATGGGCGAGATAGTCGAGCAAGGCGCGGTTTTTAGGCGGTGCCCCCGAGTAGCCCAGGTCGTTGGGAGTGGCGATCAGGCCCTCCCCGAAGTGCTGCATCCAGACGCGATTGACCAGGACACGTGCGGCAAGTGGGTTTTCTTTGGCCGTGATCCACCGTGCCAGAGTCAGCCGTCGCCCTGTGGAGCCCGTGCGCACGGGCTTGACCAGCGGCACGGGGTTCGGGTCGAGCACGGTGGGAAAGCCGTAGGGCACTTCCTCCTTGGGTTGGTTGAGATCCCCCCCCGCCAGCACGTGCGTCGCGCGGGGGGGCTTGTCGCCATCGGTGACCAGCAGACCCTTGAGGGGCTCTTGGTCGGAGCCTAGCGCCACCGAGAGATCGTCCCGAAACGTCACTCCCTCGAAGAAGGCACGAAAGCGATAGAAGTCCGCCTGGAGGATCGGCTCAGTCTTGTGGTGGTGGCAGCGAGCACAAGACATCGTCAGCCACAGAAATGCCGCGCCCGTGGTCTCGACTAAGTCATTCATCAGAGCGTGTCGTACGCGATTGTCTTCGCCAAAGAGCTTAGCGCTATTGTCCCACGGGCCCAGGCGCAGGTAGCTTGTCGCGAGAAGTGCGTCCTGCTCGGCGGCGTTTTTTGGCTTGCCCGCCACCAGCTCATCGCCCGCAAGCTGCTCGGTGACGAACTTAGCGTAGGGTTTGTCGGCGTTAAAGCTGCGCACGACATAGTCTCTGTAGCGCCAGGCCAAGGGGCGAAACTCATCCCAGTCAAAGCCATTGCTATCGGCGTAGCGCACCACATCGAGCCAGAGCCGCGCCTGGTGCTCACCATAGCTATGTCGAGTGAGAAGCTGCTCGGCAAAGGCAGGGGCGCTCGTAAACGCAGCCACCTCGCGCTCGGTGGGAGGTAGGCCCGTTAGCCCGAAGCTGAGCCGCCGCGCGAGGGTACGCGAATCGGCCACGGGGGCTTGGGTTGTGCCCAGAAGTGAGTCAATCGAAGCGCCGACGGGGGCTTTTTGGAGAGGACGCAGGCTCCAGAGATCCAGCCGCTCGCCCCCAAAAGTCGCCACGACCGGGTTGCGCTTGTCCTTCCAGGCCGGGCCAATGCGCTCCTGCGCGGCGCTGATTCCCACAAGGAAAAAGAGCGGTAGGGCAAACCAGAGGCCAAAGACGCGGTGCATAACGCTATTTTACCTGCTTGGGGTGGGTGTGATCCACAGGAGCATGGTATCGCGCCACTCCCCCGCCCACTCCAGGCGCTTTGCCTCCATCTGGAGCTTCCAGCCCGCGCGCTCGCGTGTCTCGATAAACTCCAGGGCGGCAGGCCAGATTGGGTCGGCGAGGAGGATTTTAGTGCCCAGAGTGGGGAGCAAGTCGGTGAGGGTGGGGTGAAGCAGGCGCTCGTAGAGAACATCCGCGCCAAAAACAAGATCAAAGCTCGTGAGATCTTTAGGCCAGCTCCGCCAGTCGCCTTTTTGCACGGTGAGATTGGCAATCTGGTTGCGCGTGGCATTCTCACGGCAGAGTGCCAGACAGTCCTCGTGGTAGTCGGTCTGGACAACCTGCGCCGCGCCTAAGTGTGCCGCCACGAGCCCGACATAGCCCACGCCCGCGCCGATCTCTAAGATTCGCTTACCTTTTACGAGCGCGGGCTCTTCGGCCAGACGCAACGCTAGTGCGTGCGCGGAGGCCCAGAGGAGGATGCCAAAGGGAAAGTTCGCTAGGTCTTCATCGGTCTGGAGCGGACGAATGAGGGCATCTTGATCCGTGACACAGCTAAGCTCCCAGGTGCGACCGGCACACGTGACCGAGTGCGTGACGAGAGGATAGTCGGAGAGCATCAGAGGTTCTTGAGGAGAAAACTCAGCATCAAGCGGCGCGAGTGCTGGCTCTGCTGAGGGTTCCCAATGCCATGGCGGCTGGTGGGCGAGGGGTAGAACATCATCTCGAAGTCTTTTCCCGCTTTCTGGAGCCGATCAATAAGCTGCACGGAGTTTTGTAGGTGGACATTGTCGTCCATCATGCCGTGGACTAAAAGCAGCTTGCCGTGCAGATTCTCCGCCCCCTCCAAACACGATGCCGCCTTGTAGCCCTCCGGGTTGAGCTGGGGGGTGCTCATGTAGCGCTCGGTGTAGATCGTGTCGTAGAACTGCCAGTCGGTTGGGGGAGCGCCCGCGATCCCGCACTTAAACATCTTGGAGTGGGTTAGCGCGTAGGCCGTCATGAAGCCACCGTAGCTCCAGCCCTCTATGGAAAGGCGACCTTTATCGGCGTAGCCTTGGGCAATCAGAGACTTCAGCGCGTCCTCGATATCTTGGAGCTCGCGCACGCCGAGCTGCTTGTAGCTGCACTTTTGCGCCGCGGTGCCTCGTGGATTGGCCGTGCGGTTGTCGCACTTGAAGACAATAATGCCGCTCTGTGCCAGAAACTGATCCCGCACGCTGCCATTGACGGCGCTATAGCTATTGCGCGCCGTCGGGGCGCTGGGGCCTGCGTAGACGGGCATATAAACCGGGTAGCGCTTCTTGGGGTCGTAGCCCGGTGGGAGCAAGAGAGTGCCCTCCAGAACATAGCCATCCCGCGCTTTTATCGTCACGAACTTGCCGGTGCCGAGCTTGTACTGCTCTCCTGCCCTGGGCGGATTGTACTTGACCACCGTCTTGAGCACCGCGCCCGTTTTACCGTCACAGAGGCGGATCATGCCGGGGTTTTCTGCCGTCGAGTAGGTATCGAAGAAGAACTCCTCGGTGGGGGAGAAGCTCACCGAGTGCGTCCCCATGCCTTGGGTCAGACAAACGGGAGGTGTCTTTCCATCCAGCCACGCTCGGTAAAGATGGCTCCCGGAGACATCCACGCCATTGCCATTGAAGTAGACAACTCCCTTTTCTTCATCGAGGCGCGTCACACCTTTCATGTCGTACGCGCCTTTGGTCACTTGCGCGACGAGTGTGCCGTCTTGTTTGTAGCGGTAGAGATGCCTAAAGCCATCCCGATCACTCGTCCAGAGAAAGGTCCCGTCGGCCAGCCACGTGGGATCGTCGGTGACATCTATCCACTGCGGGCTTTTTTCCGCGATCAGGGTGCGCGAGTCGCTTCCGGTGACGGCATCGGCGCTCCGTAGCTCAAGCTGGCTCTGGATTCGGTTCTGGAGCTGGTAGAAAACCCGCTTGCTGTCCGGGGTGAAGGCAAATCGAACAATCAGCAGATCGTCGGCGACAAACGGGCGGGTGTCCAAAAAGACCGGCTCGCCGCCACCCTCAACCGAGGCTAGCCCAAGCTTTGCGGTGGGATTGGGGTCGCCGGGGAGGGGATAGTCCCAGTCTTCTGTTGCCTCCTGGACGCGCTTGGTGTGATCTTGGAGCCGGTACTTCTTGACCCCCGACTCATCAAGCCGCAGAAAGGCGAGGTGCTTGCTGTCCGGGCTCCAGCGAACGGCGTAGCGACTGCCTCGCCCGTAGACTTCTTCATCGTAGACCCAGTCCAGAATGCCATTTAATATCGTCGCGGAGCCGTCTTTGGTGAGCTGCTTATCATCGCTTCCCTGGCTATCTTTCAGGTAGAGATTATTGTTTTTAACATAGGCCGTGTAGCGCCCATCGGGGCTCGTCAGACTCATCCCCGCCGCGCCCCGCCGCCGTCGCCCCGCCGTCGCCCCCGCAGGCTGCCCAGGCTCAATCTCCTTAGGCTGTGGCACCTCGGTGCTCGTTCGGGCATCAATAAACTTCTCCGCACCGTCTTTGGACAGCTTATAGACCGTGCCCGTAACCCAGCTCACTGAACCCTGCGGAGTCGCCACAAGGCTCACCCCCGAGCCACCAAGGGCCTCGTCAAAAGTGAAGGTCTTGTTCTGGGCAAACGCAAACGTCGGGGCCGCGCACACAAGGGCGGCGGCGAAGATTAAGGAAGCTCGCATGAAATATTATAACGCGAGATTTCCATCCAATTGTTTTCCTTCCCCATCGCTTGATTTCTCGCGGCGATATAATTAAAGTCAGGAGGATTTAGGGAAATGCCACAGACATTGGAAGAGCGCGTGACGCTCTTGGAGCGAGAGGTAAAAGAGCTACGACAGACACAGAAGACGACAGAGACAGGCACTGGGAACAATCAGTGGGTTAATGTGATCTTTGGTGCTTTCAAAGACGATCCGCTTTTCGAAGAAGCAGTCAAAGCAGGAGCAGAGTACCGTAAAGCACAAGTGCCCGACTATATGACAGAGGAACCCATTCCCGATGTGCCTGGGAGCATTTAGAATGCGTGTCGCTCGTAGGAAAACTCGCCATTAGAGCTTAACGCCACTCTGGTTGAGCTGAACCCGATCCGTGTCTAGGTTCTCGTCGGTGCTGGCCAGTGTCCAGCTTGCGACCCGGCGCTGGCCGTCGACCCGAACCCGCCCGACGATGGTGATACTGCGCTGCGATGGCTTGCCGGGAAGATTAAGCGCGTACTCTAGCCGTGTCATCTTCTGGCCCCCCCGCTCGACACTGCTGGCCCGAATCCTCTGGTACTCCTGGCCCCAGCTCGACATCCTGGCATCGAGCCGCTCCACGATGGCGCGTGGGCTCATTCCCTCATCGAGCGAGAGAAGTCGCTGTTCAAAGATGGCTCCTGAGGGGCTTGCGAGGCGCAGAAGCTCGTCGTTTTCTTGCTCCACGCGCCAGAGCCGTGGGCGAATCTCATTGGCGCGAAAAATCCGTAGCACGTTCTCGGGGGCAGGTGTGGCCGTGGGGCGGGGACGCGGCTTAGGAGTGGCTTTGGTTTTGTTCGTTTTGTTCGAGGGCGCATTGGGAGCTTTGGGAAGCTGGAGATAGGCACGAACGCTCAGCCCAACGACCAGTGCCGCCAGCCCACCGACCAGCCAGAGAAGCACTTTGGTCGGGGCGTCAAAAAAAAGTTCGTGTGTTTTATCAGAATCGGCCATTGTCACCCGTTTTAAAGACGAATCTGAAACGAAAAGGTGACAAAGAAAATGCTTGCAGTCGTAGAATCAGCGGCGATATTTGGAGTGGATGCGTATGGCGTGAGAGCGGAGGTCAATGTCTCGGGCACCGTGCCCAGCTTTACCATCGTCGGCCTGCCCGACGCAGCGGTTCAGGAGAGCCGTGAGCGGGTACGGGCCGCTATCCGCAACAGTGGCCTGCGCTTCCCGTACGAGAAGCGCATTATCGTGAACTTGGCCCCGGCAGATATTCGAAAGGCCGGACCCGCATTTGACCTGCCCATTGCCATCGGTCTCTTGGTTGCCACCGAGCAGCTTGCGCCAGAGCAGCTTCAGGAGACGGTCTTTATCGGCGAGCTGGGCCTCGATGGAGCCGTCCGCCCCGTCTCGGGCGTGCTGCCCTTGGCGCTCTGGGCACGGCAGAACGGACGGAAGCGCCTGATCGTCCCGGAGGCCAACACCCGCGAGGCGGCGATCGTGGGCGAAGTGGACGTCTACGGCGTCACGTCGCTGGCCCAAGTGCTGGAGATTCTCAACGATCCTGAGTTCTTCGTGCCCGTGCGCGAAGACCCACAGCGGATCTTGGCGCACCGCCAGAGCAGCGACGTGGACTTTAGCGACGTGAAGGGCCAGGCACAGGTGAAACGCGCACTGGAAGTGGCTGCGGCTGGGGGGCACAATGTCTTGCTGCTCGGCTCCCCTGGCTCGGGGAAGACCATGCTCGCGCGGCGGCTTCCGACCATCCTTCCCACTCTCTCGGTGGAAGAGGCGCTGGAAGTCACCAAGCTCTACTCCGTCTCAGGGCAGCTTGCCAACGGTGCAGCACTCATCACCGAGCGGCCATTTCGCTCGCCACACCATACAATCTCCAACGCGGGCCTGACCGGCGGGGGCAGTATTCCTCGGCCAGGCGAAGTCTCGCTCGCACACTTTGGCGTCCTGTTTCTTGATGAGCTGCCCGAGTTCAATCGTGATGTGCTCGAAGTCATGCGCCAGCCCCTAGAAGATGGCCATGTCACGATTGCGCGTGCCGCCGCCTCGCTGACCTACCCGGCACGCTTCACGCTGATTGCGGCTATGAACCCGTGCCCCTGTGGCTTCTTCGGCGACTCGGTGCGGGCTTGCTCGTGCTCGCAGCAGGCTGTGGCGAAGTATCTCAGCAAGATCTCGGGACCACTTTTGGACCGCATTGATATTCATATCGAGGTGCCACGCCTGCACCACGACGAGCTTACCGCGCCGCCCGCAGGAGAAACGTCGAGCGCCATTCGTGAGCGGGTGGAGCGGGCACGCTGCCTCCAGCGGCAGCGCTTTACTCGTGAGAGCCTTTACTGCAATGCCCACATGAGCGCCCGCCAGCTCCAGCGTCACTGTATGATGGAGCCCGAGGCAAAGTCGCTGCTGGGGTCTGCCATCACGGCCATGCAGCTCTCCGCCCGTGCCTACGACCGCATCTTAAAAGTCGCCCGCACGATCGCCGACCTCGCGGGCTCTGAGGCCATCGGCGTCGCCCATATCGCCGAGGCGGTGCAGTATAGAACACTCGACCGGAAGTTCTGGCGGTGAGATCCCTCCTCCCCCGCCCCTCCTCCCAATCCTGGGAGGAGGGGGAAAGAGGGGAGCCAGAGGTTTTTCAGGACTCCCCTCCCCAATCCTGCCTCCGCAGGATTGGCACCCAGAGGGTACCCGGGGGCAGGGGGAGGAGAGTACTACTTGACAAAATTCTAAAACCCTGTCAAACGTATGTTTGAAAGGCACTTGCTGATGCTTGATACCTATTGCAGGCGAAGGCAAGATAAGGAAAATGCCGTCGCGGTGGTGAATCGTGGCGGCATGACCATAGACGAACTTGAGGACAAGCTCTCTGAGCCAGCTCCAGCAGTCATTTCGGCGCTAGACTCTCTGGAGGGCGATTTTCTGATTCTCGGGGCGGCGGGCAAGATGGGGCCGACTCTGGCGCGGATGGCAAAGCGTGCCGTCGGTAAGAGTCGCCGCGTTATTGCCGTCAGCCGCTTCTCCGACGCCTCTACGCGTGCTGCGTTGGAGCTTGCGGGGGTGGAGACCATCGGGGCGGATCTGCTGGATGTGGATGCGCTGCTCGGCCTGCCCGATGTGCAAAATATCGTCTTCATGGCCGGAATGAAGTTCGGCGCAACGGGAAACGAGCCCCTGACTTGGGCGATGAATAGCTTCCTGCCTGGCCTTGTCTGCCAGCGCTTCACCACGAGCCGGATCGCCGCGTTCTCCACGGGCAATGTCTACCCGCTGACGCCGCTGACTCTTGGCGGCAGTATCGAGACCGACGCACCAGGGCCGGTGGGGGAGTACGCCCAGAGCTGCCTGGGCCGGGAGCGGATTTTTCAGTACTTCGCCGAGACCTACGGCACGCCCATCGCGATCTTGCGCCTCAACTATGCCGTCGAGCTGCGCTACGGGGTGCTCTGTGACATTGCCCGCAAGGTCTGGGAGGGCACTCCCATCTCCGTCGCCATGGCCGCCGTGAATGTGATCTGGCAAGGCGATGCCAATGCCTGGGCGCTCCAGAGCCTCGCGCAGGCCTCGTCCCCAGCGAGCCTCTTTAACCTCGCGGGGCCGGAGCAGCTCTCGGTGCGACGACTCGCGGAGCAGCTCGGGAGGCTGTTGGGCATAGAGCCAATATTCGAGGGCGATGAGGCGCCTCACGCGCTGCTCTCCAACGGCCAGAAAGCCCATCGGGCGTTTGGCTACCCGACCGTTGCCGTCGAGCAAGTGCTGGAATGGACGGCGGAGTGGATCAAGAACGGCGGCCCGACGCTGGGCAAGCCCACGAAGTTCGAGGTGCGCGATGGTAAGTTTTAAGGCAGGCGTTGCCATCCCCGCCCAGCCGCTGGCGCTGAACGCTCATCGCAAGCTGGATGAGCGGCGGCAGCGGGCGCTGACGCGCTACTACCTGGCGGCGGGTGTCGGTGGGCTTGCGGTCGGGGTTCACACCACGCAGTTCGCGATTCGTGACCCCAGGATCGGGCTTTTCGAGCCCGTGTTGCAGCTTGCCAAAGAGGAGCTGGATCGGGCGGGGCGTGCAGTATTTCGGATCGGTGGGGTCTGTGGGGAGACCAAGCAAGCCGTTGCCGAGGCAACGCTTCTGCGCTCCCTGGGCTACGAGGCGGGCTTGCTCTCCCTGGCTGCGCTACGCAATGCCGATGACGAGGCCCTTCTGTCCCACTGCCGCGCCGTCGGGGAGGTGATTCCGCTGGTTGGGTTTTACTTGCAGCCTGCTGTCGGCGGGCGCGTTCTGCCCTATGCTTTCTGGCGGCGCTTCTTTGAGATCGAGAGTGTGATCGCGGTGAAGATTGCGCCGTTCAACCGCTACCAGACCCTGGATGTGGTGCGTGCACTCGTGGCGACGGGCCGCCAGGACATCGCGCTCTACACGGGCAACGACGATGCTATTGTGACGGACTTGGTGACGACCTACTTTGGCCGCCGGATTGTCGGGGGGCTCCTGGGGCACTGGGCCTGCTGGACCAAGAGCGCCGTAGGGCTACTCAAAACCTGCCAAGCCATCACTGACAGCGTCCCCGCTGAGCTCCTCGAAACCGGCGTCGCGGTCACGGACATGAACGCTGCGATCTTCGATGCCGCGAATCACTTTCACGGCTGCATCGCCGGGATTCACTACGTCTTGCAGCAGCAGGGCTTGTTGGAGGGAATCTGGTGCTTGGATGAGAACGAGGGGCTCTCGCCGGGGCAACAAGCCGAGATCGAGCGCGTCCGAGCCGCCTACCCGAATCTCACAAAGCCTGACGACGACTTCATCGCGGAGCATCTCGATGAGTGGTTGCGATAAAATCAAGCCATGACTATGGAAGAGATCATTGCAAGAGGTAAGTCCATCTACGAGCGACAGCTTCGTAAGCACTTGGCTATTCCCGAAAATATGGGAAAGCTCCTCATGATTGATGTCGATACCGGAGACTATGAAATCGGCGAAGACGGCAACGATGTCGAACTTTTTCGGAATTTACGTGCACGTCATCCGCAGGCGAAGGTTTTCAGTCTCAAAGTTGGCTTCCGAACCGCCGATGCTGTTGGAACCTCTCTGCAACTTGAACAGGAACAGGCTGCGTGATTGTCGGAACCTACTTGCCCGACCGAAGTGAAATCACGGTTGAACTCGAGATGGTCACTATCTCTGGTGAACGAGTTCCCGTGACGACGATTCTAGACACGGGCTTTACGGGTTTTCTGATGCTCAGTAAAGACCAAGTCCAAGAGCTGGGGGCAACTCCGGTAGACCTACGCGAAATGGAGCTTGCCGATGGAACGATTCGCCCCGTCGCCCGCTACGAAGTTACTCTTCTCTGGGATGGACGGCCAAAAACGGTCTTTGCTCTGGTGAACGAAGCCACAAAGCCTTTACTTGGAATGAAGCTCCTTCACCGGTCACTGGTGACACTGGAACTCGTCGTTCCTGCACCGCCATTGGATCGCGTCGAGCTGGCGCGTCGGTTTCTGGAGAGCGTGGCGTTTCCGCTGGCAGGCTTCGAAAAAAAGCTGGCAGGTTGCGTCTGGGCAGTTTGTGCCAAGAGTGATCATCTTGTGGACGATCTATGGCGAGCTGCACCAAAGCCTACCGACTGGCACGCTGGGTACGCGGGTGGCGCTTTGGTAAGTCGCCCGAAGCGCGTCAGAACGTCCACAAGTGGTTGCTTGGTTGCCTACGAGCGTCTCATCACTTTTGGTGAGTTTATCGGGGCATTACAACAACGTGCCGCGCGTGAGTATGAAGAAATACTGCGCGAAGCCCGATGGGAAGAAACATGACACTGGAACAAGCGCGACAACTGCGGGAGGCGGCGGGGCAGCCGATTCACTGGTCCGAGGAACTAAAGCCACCGCTTTCCCGGCTCGTGCTGACACGGATTTGTGTGGCGCGCTGCGAAAAAGACGAGCTGGACGTCTCGGACTGGAGTGCGGTGCTGGGGCCAGGGGCTCAGGAAAAAGTGGAGGACACGTGTGCTTCTCTGGGCGAGGAGCTGGACCTGGTGATCGGGCCATCCGTGCCGCCCTCGCTACGTCTCTGTGACTTGGTGGCGATGGTCGAAGAGGCGTTTATGATGCGCTGGCAGGCACTGGGGCAGCTCGATGCGTCGGAGGCGCAGCTTGTTGCGATGCTGGGGCGGGCGGTGGGCAAGGAGATTTCCGCAGAATCGAAGATGGCGGAGATCGTCCCCGAGGCAAAGCTGGTCGGGCTCTGGGAGCGCCTGCCTGAGCCGTGGTCAGGACTGTGGCCGGAGGTTCCGCTGAAGACAATCTGGTGGCCTCTCTCTGAAAAATCCTGGGGAGCGCTGGCGCTCTGGGCCGTGGTGACCGTCGTGGTGATGCGGATTGACAACGCGCCGCTCCTGGGACGGCTCTTTCTCAGCAGCTTGGGAGCATGGCTCTGCAGGGCATTTCTCTTTGAGCAGCCCCTCAAGCCCCTCTGGCCCAAGAACCTCGTGACGGCGGGCGATGTCGCCAAGGCCATGCGCCGTGCGCTTCAGTCGCAGCTCTTTCACTGGGAGACGCTGGAGCGGGAGTGGGGAACCTAGGTATACTGCGTCTTGTGAACGCAACTCTTGAGAGTGGCTTTGCCTTTGCGCAGGCCCAGGTGAAAGCCCTGATCGCCGCTTATCCCGCTGACTACTACCCGATGTACACTGTCCATGGCAAGTTTGGCCAGGACACGAAGCGCTGGACGCACTGGTGCGACGGCTTCTACCCCGGCATGATGTTTCTCTTCGCGGAGGCCACCGGTGAGAGCTTCTGGCTCGACGAAGCCGTGAAGCGCAGCACGCCCTTAGAGCCGCGCCAGTACGATAGAGCCGTCCACGACCTCGGCTTTCTCTTCTTCTCCACGCACCTGCGCTGGCTGGAGCTCGGCGGCCCTGAGGCACACATCAACGCACTTCTGGATCAAGCCGGCAAGACCATGGCGATGCGCTTTATGCCAAACGGGCAGTACCTGCGCAGCTTTGTCGAGCCCGCGAGCTTGTTCATTGACATCATGATGAATGTCGGGACGATCTTCCGCGCCGGTCTGCGCCTCTCTGACGAGCACTTGCTGGCAGTCGCGCACCGCCACTGCGAGACCACGCGCCGGACGATTGTCCGTGGCGATGGCTCGACCAGCCACGAAGCGATTTTCGATCTGACCACCGGCGAGTGCCTGCGTCAGAGCACCCACCAAGGCTGGCGCGGCGACTCCTGCTGGGCGCGTGGCCTGGCGTGGTCGCTCTACGGCTTCACCCGCAGCTACCAACAGACGGGCCGCGCGATCTATCTGCAGACCGCCATGGCCAACGCCGATTATCTGCTTACCCAGCTCCCCGGCGGCGGCGTCACGACCTGGGACTTCGATGCCCCCAACCAAGATATAGACTCGTCGGGGAGCGCCATCGCCGCCTCGGGCCTGCTCGATCTTGCCGCCGTGTGCCCCGATCCCGTCAAGGGCGCGGCCTACCGCGCCTGGGCCATCCGTAGCCTAGAGCTCTGCTGTGAGCAGTACCTTGGCGACAAGACACCGGGCTTTGAGGGGATTCTTAACGGCTCGATCTACCACATCCACAAGAATATCGGCGTCCACGAAGCCTGCCTCTTCAGCGAGTACTTCTTCGTCGAAGCCCTCTGGAAAGCCATCCGCCCCAGTAGCCCCTTGCCTTTAGGTGAGGGGTTGGGGAGAGGTGTCACCCCGTACCCCGAGGACTCGCTCCCGTCGGAGTTCAAGACCTGGGTGGACGGCCCCACCGAAGAAGACGTCGCCTCCCCGGTGGATGGAGCGACGAAATGAGTACACTGGCTCCCCCTATCTTGGGGGCGGGGGGCGTTGCGCTGGTGACGGGCGCGGGGCGTGGGATTGGACGTGGGATTGCGATTGAGCTGGGCAAGCTCGGGTGGTTTGTGGTGGTGAACTACGCGGGCAATGCCGCTGCCGCCGACGAGTGTGTGGCGCTGGTACGGGAAGCGGGCGGGGATGCGCTAGCCGTGCGCGCCGATGTCTCGGTGGCGGAGGATCGTGACCGGCTGGTAAACGAGACCCTGGCCGTGGCGGATCGGATTGACTTACTGGTGAACAATGCTGGGGTTGCGCCGAGCGTGCGCGCCGATGTGCTGGAGGCGAGTGAGGAGAGCTTCGATAGATTGATCAATATTAACCTCAAAGGCCCGTACTTTCTGACGCAGCGCGTGGCAAAGGAGATGATAGCACGTGGTGGCAATGCGCAAGTCGTGACCGTGTCGAGCATCTCGGCCTACACTGCCTCCGTAAATCGGGGCGACTACTGCATCTCCAAGGCGGGGCTGGGGATGACCACGGCGCTCTGGGCGGCGCGGCTGGCCGAGTACGGGATTCGGGTCTATGAATTGCGGCCAGGCGTGATCGCGACCGACATGACGGCGGGCGTGAAAGAGAAATACGACAGCGCGATTGAGGGCGGCGCGTGGCCGATCCGTCGCTGGGGCCTTCCCGAAGACATCGGGCGAGCCGTCGCCGCAATTGCCCGCGGCGACTTCCCGTTCTCGACCGGCGAGGTCATCAATATAGACGGCGGCTTCCACCTAAGGACGCTGTAGGCAACCACCATGCGACGACGGCGAGAGGCAGCGTTTTGGAACAATGGCGATTGCCTTGTCGTGACTCTCGCCGTTGTCCTGGGTTTGGTAATGGCGTCGGGATTTTTCCTGCCACTCTGTCGGCGATTCCCGCTGAGTTTGCCTCTACTGCTCCTGCTGGCGTATGGGCTGAATTGGCTATGGGTTTGGCTCCTCGACTGCTGGCAGTCCCGTCCGAAGGGAGGATTTCTTCAGCGTACAGGAAGCTTCCTGCACCCATGGGCCTCCTTGGGAATCTATGCGGGAACTCTTCCCGCAGTGTTGTGGGCGATTTTAGTGATTAGTGCCTTGATAAAGGGTTTCCGATAACCATCTTTATGGGGTAGATCCTTTCCATGGGCAGGAGCTTTTTGGCGGCGTCTGCCCGTCCCGTTTGGATAAGCTTGTGGAGCTTGCGCACCAGAGGGGTTTTGTCTTCGATGCTTACGATCCACTCATCGGTGTAGCGCTGAATGATATGCCGGCTGAGGCCAACTTGAATCGAAAAGTAGGGAAGTGCGGCTCCGCGTAGGCTGCGCTCTGGATCCCACTGAATATGGACGGGAGCTGAGGCGAAGGCGATGCGCCAGTCATCGGGGTTGAGCCAGAGCGTGGGCTCGGGGTGCGTCAGAACACCTAGCGCGAGGGCTTCATCCCAGCACGTGCGCTTGATTCTGATGGCGAGGATGTGCTTTTGGCCGGATTTTTGGCCCCAGTTGCTGCGCTCCATCAGCCACAAAAAAGAGGGTTTGATCCAAGTCATGCGGTGAAAAGAGAACGGGGCGACAAAGGTCTGGGCGGCTAGTGCGGCGTCGGCGATGGCTGCGTTGTACGCCTGGTAGACCGTGATGGTCTCTCTGTCGTAGGTGGCGCGGATTTCATAAAGCTCGGGCATAGCAAGGCTCTATCGCGCCGAGCCTAGAGCATTGCTAAATAACCATCGGCCCATTTCTGCTGTAGGGGAGTTAGCATCGGCGTAGGCGGGTGATGGTAGTCCACTAGGCGTGCATACGCTCCCCGGTCATAAACCATATCCAGCACGCTCTGCAAGTCAAGAGGGATGTCTGCGACATCTGGGGTGAGGGGAATGCGGATCGTTGGGAGACGATCTTCCAAGCGAATGGGCCAGTAGTAGGCTTTGTGCCGTCGGTGTGCCTGGCTCAGAGAGACTAAGTAGGAGTAAGGCTTTCCGTTCTGATGTAGCATTTTTTGAGGAACCGCCACAGTGTGCTCGCCGCCGCGCAGAAGATCAATCTCAATAAGGTGAATATCGCTCTTTAGAATTTCTTGCTGTTTTTTGAGGTATTTTTCACGGCCTTCTCCCCGTTTATTGATGGGAGAAAGTAGCTCAATTGTGGCAATTAACTCTCGGTCTCGAACAGCAATAATATTAATGAATCTGTGTGTCACCTCAACAGGTTCTAGGTCTAGCTCTTCGGCAGGAGTGATCGTGATGCGCTCCAAAAGTGCCGTTCCGTGGGTTTGTGGTGACGTAGTGGGTGGTTCAAAAGGGCGTACAATCGCAAAATCGGGGACAATTTCGCGCTCGCTCTCCAAAATATAGCAGCGCTCTTCGGAGACAGCAGCAAAGGGTAACGGGAGATACTCATTCAGAGCATCACAGAGGTAGGCAAGGAGTTTTTGATGGACTCCGTGCCAGTTTTCTGGCGCTTCCAGATAGGGATCCATTCCTGGGAAGGGGCTTGGCATGATCTTCTCTAGGAACTATTTTATCGTCGGGAATCCGGAAAGACAAACGCTCCCCTGAAAGCCAGACGGTTTACGAGTGGCTTTCAGGAGAGCGGGTTATTTACAGCTCGACTTTAGCTTTTCCATTTACGAAGGTGAATCGCAAGACTGTTCCGTTGGGGAGCTGGGTATCGTCGGTGTCGAAGCTCAGGCGGCCACTGGCGGTGTTGGGGCTGGGAGCGGTGGTGATAATATCGCGGGCCGTCGAAAACGTGGTGTTGCTAAACGTGATATTGGCCACTTCTACCGGCGTGGTCGTTCGGTAGGTACTGGTTGTGCCGTCACGGGTGTAGGTGACGGGGCCGGAGAATGTGGCGGATGCTTCTGTTGCACGTGTGTCACTGTCCGAAAGGCGGATTCGGAGGGCAATATTGCTGAGCGAGAAAGAAGCAGGTAAGCTCGTGCCGCTAGGCATCGTCACCTGAATGGCCGTATCCAGGCTCTGGCGCAAGCGCATGGTTCTCAGCTGCGAGACCTGAGGAAGCTCTGTATCACCAAACTCCGCGCTCTTGCTGACATTACCCGAGATGACGGCACGCCCTGAACCCACAGTCGCATCCACCGTCGTACCATTGAGCTTGACCAGATTATCAACCTCAGGGATCACCGAGTTAATCACATTGTTGACGGCCCCACAGCCGCTGAGTGCTAGAAGAGAGAGACCGAAAAGAGAGAGGCCGAAAGCCTGAAGACCGTATTTTTTCATATCCATAAGCTCCATTGTCGGAAAAATAGCATTGTTGATGTATTTTTTATTTTACCTTACTTCCTAAGTTTCTAGCCGAGAAAGTCGTGTATACTTCGGAGAGAGTCATGCGTGTTCCCTTCCACTTTCTCATTGGTGTCTTGAGCTTAGGACTGCTGCTCGTTCTGGCAGCGTGCAACCCGCAGGTTCCGGAGAAGAAGTCTACCCTCACGGGAGGGGGCTGGATGTCAAATAGTGCCCAAAATAACTTCGTGGGCAACACGGCCTGTGCCCCCTGCCACGCCAAGAACTTTGGTAGCCACCAGCGAACCCGTCATATGCAGACCCTCCACGACACGATGCGCTCTGATCTCGGCGAAAACGCTCCGCCCACGGGCATGATTCCGGGGGAGATCAAGCTCGGTTGGCTGGAGGAGGAGCTTGTGATCATCACCTCGGAGAAAGACACCGGTGAGGAGATCAATGTCCCACTGGACCTGGCCTTTGGCTCGGGAAAGACTGGGATTACCTACATTGCGCTGGAACCAAGTGGCTGCCTGGAGATGCGCCAGAGCTACTTTCCCCATAACAAGCAAAAGTGGGTGGTGACGCCAGGTCAAGAAAATCTGGCAGCGACGACTGTCGGGCAGGTGCATGATCTGGCCAGTACCCAGCGCTGCATTGGCTGCCACTCGGTGACTAAGCCTGCAGGACAGCTCAAGCCCGACCGGTCGTTCTATGGTGTTGGGTGTGAGTCGTGCCATGGGGCAGGGGCTCGCCACGTGGCCGCACGGGAGGCAAAAACCCCGTTTACGCGCGAGGAGATCGTGGTGCTCCGGGAGGCAGGGGGCGAGAAGATCAACCAGGTCTGTGGGAGCTGCCATCGGACGGCGGAAGACGTGTCTCGGATGGGTGCGAGCGCGAAGAAGTCAACGGGGCGTTTTCAGCCGTACGGGCTGTCGCTGAGCCGCTGTTTTAAAGAGAGTAAAGACAAGCTAAGCTGCACGACTTGTCATAACCCGCATGAAGATGCCTCGACGGATCAAAAGCAATACGAAAAGACCTGTCTCTCGTGCCACTCCGCTCCTCAGAAAACCTGCCCTGTCAATCCCAAAGAAAAGTGTGTCTCTTGTCACATGCCCACTCGTCCACTCTCGCCAAATCCAAACTTCCCTATAAAGATGGCAGATCACTTCATTCGAGTTTTTAAAGGTGGCAAGCCTACGCGATAGAATACTATCGTGCGAATTGCAAATATTGATATCTCTCCCAACGTCGTTCTGGCTCCTATGGCCGGGATTACATCGCATCCCTTTCGGGTGATCTGCAAGCAGCTCGGCGGCTGTGGTCTCGTGGTGACAGAGCTGATTAGCTCGATGGCGATCCACTACAAGAACGAAAAAACCCTTGGTATGTTCGACTGGAGTGCCGACGAGTACCCGAGCTTCTGCCAGCTCTTTGGTGCCGACCCGCAAGTCATGGCTGAGGCCGCGCGGATTGTCTGCGATGCGGGTGCGGACGGTGTGGACATCAACATGGGCTGCTGGGTGCCCAAAGTGGCCAAGACCGGCGCGGGGGCAGCACTGCTCAAAGATATCTGCCAAGCGGAGGCCGTGGTGAAGGCCGTGGTGGACGCCGTCCCCGACAAGCCCGTCACGGTGAAAGTTCGCGCAGGCTTTACGCAGCCGCATATTACGGCGATTAAGTTCGCCAAATCAGCGGCGCAGCTCGGGGCGAAGTCCATTGCCGTGCACGCCCGCTTTGCCAGCCAAGGCTTCTCGGGAACCGCCGACTGGAGCATTATCGCCCGCGTGAAAGACGAAGTGGGGGATCTGATTCCCGTGGTAGGAAACGGGGATATTGAGACGCCGGAAGATGCGGCGCGGATGGTGCGCGAGACGGGCTGTGACGGCGTGATGGTCGGACGGGCGGCGCTGGGCAACCCCTGGCTCCTCAAGCAAATCGCCGACTATCTGGCCACGGGCACCTACGGCCCCGGCCCCAGTATCGAAGAGCGCTTTGCCATCGCCCGCCAGCACGCCCGGCTTCAGTGCCACCAGCAGGGCGAGAATATCGGCGTCCGCGAGCTGCGTGGCCTGCTGCCGCACTACTTCAAAGGCATCCCCGGCGCGACACGTCTGCGTGGCGCGATCACCCAGAGCGAGACCCGCACGCTCGCCCAAGTCGAAGCCGCACTTGATCAGGCTTGGGAGTGGCACGGAACCCTCGGCGATAAAGAAAGCGAGATCGGCGACTAGATGAAACGTCGTTGGGTCAAGCCACTTGCCTGGACTTTTTGTGGGATCGTGCTGGTGGTTACCGCTGGCTGGTGGCGCTTTGTCGGTGGGCCGAAGCTTCTCTACAACACTATTGGGCAGCAAAAGGCGCTAGTAGTGGGTGAAGAAACGGTGATGGTCGGTCAGGAAGCGGTGATGGTTCGGAAAGAACCCGGCGAGAATGCGGCTAAGGTTCAGCTCCTCCTGCGTCTTGGTGTGAGTCCGAACCAGCTTGATGCTTACGATGAGCAAACTCCGCTTCACAAAGCGGTTACTTTGCAGGACTTGGCTACCTGTCGCGTTCTTCTGGATGCCGGGGTGTCACCTAATATTCGAAATTGGTTCGGAAGCACTCCCCTCCACTTGGTCATGCACCACCAAGGAGAAGAGATTCTGGAGCTGCTTCTTGCGCGGGGGGCAGATCCCAATCTCAAAAATAATCAGGGTGGAACACCCCTGCACGATCCGTTTGAGGAGGTCGAGGAGTACCAGGGCTGGGAAGATAAGTCTCTGGCACCCAAGTATGCGCTTCTGATCAAGGCAGGGGGACGGCTAGATCTCCGAGACAAAGACGGGCGCACGCCGCTCTATCTGGCAACAGAGTGCGGGCTCCCTGAAGTCTATGAGCTGATGGTAGCCTCTGGAGCCGACCCCAAGGAGAAGACTCCGGACGGTGCGACGCTTTTGCACGCAGCGGCAAGTGGACGCTGGGTCTTCGAGGACAAGGGCAAGGTCACGCTCCTGCAGAAATTGGGGCCGCTTCTGGGGACGATCAACACGCCCGACAACGAGGGCTACACACCGCTAGACTATGCCGTCCCCGGACGGAAGTACAAAGATGGTATGGGCGTCCAAGACAATACTCTTGCGGCGCTAAAGCAACTAGGAGCAAAACCGGGAAAACCGTGAGGCACAAAGGATAGTGGACAGATGAGCTGGGCAAAATTCGCCATTGAAGGCTTGCAGCGCGGCGAGACGGTGCAGATTCGGCCAAGAGGGCACTCCATGAAAGGCCGCGTCAACGATGGTGATTTGGTCACTGTGGCTGCCGTTGCACTCTCGGAACTCTCCGTCGGCGATGTCGTGCTGGTGCGCTGTGGTGGCAAGGACTACCTGCACCTCATCAAGGCCATAGATGGTGAGCGGTTCCAGATCGGCAACAACCGGGGCGGGATCAATGGCTGGGTGGGTAAGCACGGCATCTACGGAAAAGCCATCAAGATCGGGGAAGATTAGATGAAGTTCGATGTGGATCTGCGGCCTGATGTCGCGAAACTCAAGATGGCGGTGCGCTCGCAGGGGAGCCGGGGGACGTGCAGTGTGTTTGCGATGACGTTCTGCATTGAGTTCATGCTCCGCAAGAAGCGCAAGCTCGCCGAGCCGCTCTCGGTGGAGTTTCTGAACTGGGCCAAGAACACGGCGACGGGGCAGAAAAAAGACGGCGACTTCTTTGACCGGATCGCGGCGGGCTACGAGCGCTACGGTATGGCAAGCGAGAGTGCGCTTCCCTACGCGGCCCACTACAACCCTGCGCTTGTGCCCGATGCGTTGGTGCTCGACAAAGCCAAGCAGACGCCGCGCCTCAAGGGGCACTTTGTTAAGTCCTGGAGCACCAAAGAAATCATCACCGAGAGGCAAGTCGGGGAGATCAAGGCGCTGCTTCGGCGCGGGACTCCGGTCGCGATTGGCCTGCGCTGGCCCAAGGGCGG
This sequence comes from Armatimonadota bacterium, assembly GCA_026392155.1. Classification (GTDB taxonomy): domain Bacteria; phylum Armatimonadota; class Armatimonadia; order Armatimonadales; family Armatimonadaceae; genus Armatimonas. The sequence goes on from JAPLCP010000102.1 coordinate 27,836, forward strand.
TAAAGGCAA
>JAPLCP010000102.1:27857-68897 GCA_026392155.1 Armatimonadota bacterium
CGTGATGGACTCTATCCCCGCGTCAGACGTTTTTGATGGTCACTCCCTCGCCCTCGTGGGCTACTCTGAGGAAGGCAAGCTCTGGGTTTTCGCCAACTGGGCCGGGCCGAACTGGAGCGACAGGGGCTTTGGTTACATGAGCGACGCCTACCTGCGCCCCTACATCAACGATGCTTTTGTCTACGAGTAGGTTTTTTCACTAACCGCGTACCAGCGTGCGGCTTGCGGAAAGCTCCGTGCCATCGGGGAGCTTGAGGCGCAGCTCTAAGAGGGCCTCGCCAGTGATCTCTTCAATCGCCTCACCGGTTATCGGATCGGAGATGGCGATCAAGAGCGGCGTGACATCGGGGGCCGTGGACTCAAGCAGTCCGGCGAGCCAGTGGACAATCACGGGCGCTTTGTAGGTCTGGCTCTCGTAGGTCGCGGTGGAGAGGAGATCTTGAGCGGTGTCTAGCAGGTAGGAAAGAAGCTTTTCAGAGTTCATCAGACCTTGGGTATACCCTATCTGGTAAACTGTTAGGCATGTCAACTGTTACGACGGCCTCTGGGCTACAATATGAAGATGTGGTTGTGGGTACGGGAGAGTCTCCTGTAGTAGGGCGTGCGGTCTCGGTGCACTACACTGGAACCCTGCTCGATGGCAGCAAGTTTGATTCCTCGCGGGATCGCAATCAGCCGTTTGTCTTTACCATCGGGGTGGGCATGGTGATTAAGGGCTGGGACGAAGGCGTGGCGTCTATGAAAGTGGGCGGGCGACGAACCCTGACAATCCCTAGCAACTTGGCCTACGGCGCGGCGGGTGCGGGCGGGGTCATTCCTCCGAATGCGACTCTGATTTTCGATGTCGAACTGCTCGCGGTAAAATAGGCTCACATGCGACGACCCGTTTTTCTGGCTGCTCTAATGCTCGCCACCCCTCTCTTTGTTCTGGCTGGCTGTGGAGGAGGGGATAGCTCCACCACCACAGTGGCCACCACGGCACTCAAGCTGGATATTGCGTGGGCGGCACGGAGCCGTGGTGTCAATGCCCCCAGCTCCGCGCTCTCCGCCGTTGTCTCGGTCAAGCAGGGGAGCTTCCCCGCGATTGACCGAACCGCGGATGCCGCAGGCTACACACAGAGCTATGTCTCACCCCAGAAAGTGGCTCCGGGGCCGAACTTGCTCACGGTGACGTTCTATGCGGGCAAGGGGGGGACGGGTGCGGTGGTGGGAACCGCCAGTAAAGCGATCAACCTCGCCGATGATGGAACCGGGGCAGGGGAAGTGCTTCTGGTAGGAAAAGTCCAGAAAGTGGCGATCACCAGCCCTGCGCGGCTCACGGTGGGCCAGAGTGCGGATCTGGTGCTCTCCGCGACCGATGGAAATGGGGCCGCGGTTGCCGTCTCAGCGGGCTCGGCGACCTTCACACTGCTCAGTGGCAGTGAGGCGGCGACCCTGACACCCGATGGCAAGCTCACGGCAAAAGCGGCGGGAGTCGCTCGGGTAAGCGCTGCGCTCGATGGCAAAACCAGCGATCCCTTTGAGATCGAAGTGCGTGCGCCCGGAACCGCGACAGGCGTCATTGCGGCGGGCCAGAGCGTCAAGGTCGGAGAGAACAAGCCGCTGGAGTTCAGCTTCACCGATGCCGATGGCAGCCCCATCAGCTACGACCCCGCGCAGCTCACCTTTGAGGTGACCAGTGGTGCGGATACGGGTAGCGTGACGAACGCAGGGCGCGTGACGGGGGCTAAGCTGGGCGTGCTCAAGGTGAAGGCAAAGATCCCCGGTCTGGAGAGCGCTGTCGCCAGTGTTCGGGTGATTCCCACCGGCAATGTCACTGTCACTATTCCCGAGCTGCAAAATCTTGCGGTGGCGGAAACGAAAACCGTCGCCATTACCGTAAAAGATACCAACGGTGTGGATGTTCCCGTGGGGACAGAAGGCGCAAGCTTCTCGGTCACCCGTGGCGGCGATGCGCTGACGATAACTCCGGCAGGAAGCGCGACCGGCGTGGCGACGGGCTATGCCGTCGTTCAGGTGACGGTTGCGGGAACGAGTGTTTCTCAGGCGGTCTTTGTTGGCAGCATTGTCACCAATTCGAGTGGACTCAAGTACATTGATAAGCTCGTAGGGATAGGCGTCTCCCCGAACTCGGGGCAGACCGCGATCGTGAACTACACAGGCTCACTACTCAACGGGAGCATTTTTGACTCCTCGCTGAATCCGGGACGAACCCCGTTTAGCTTCAAAGTGGGAGCGAATCCCAAGCAAGTCATTGAGGGCTTCGATGAGGGCGTGGCTTCGATGAAAGTGGGAGGAAAGCGGCTTCTCATCATTCCCTCAAACCTCGGGTACGGAGCGACTGGCTCTGGAGCGAACATTCCCCCGAATAGTACGCTGATTTTTGACCTTGAACTTTTGGAAGTAAACGGATAACAACTATGAATAACAATCCTATTGTCAAACCCATTGTCATTGCTCTGGGAATCCTCGTCGCACTTTTTGTCGTGGGAAAATTCTTAGCCCCGAAGGATGCCCCGCCGCCTGCTGACCCTGCAAGCGCCTCTAGCCCGGCTCCGGCTGCGGCGAGCACACCTGATGGGCCTCAGGCAAAGCTTGGTTCAAAGGCAGTCACTATGGCCAATGGGCTCAAGTACGAGGATCTCCAAGTCGGAACCGGTAAAGAGGCAAAGAACGGAACCAGTATCGAGGTGCACTACACCGGCTGGCTCACCGATGGTACCAAGTTCGACTCGTCCAAAGATAGCGGGAAGCCTTTCCCTCTCTCCCTTCCTGGTGGGGTCATTGCAGGCTGGAACGAGGGGATTCCTGGCATGAAAGTGGGTGGAAAGCGCAAGCTGGTAATCCCTCCTGCACTCGGCTATGGTGATCAAGGTCAGGGCACGATTCCCCCTGGTGCGACACTTGTCTTTGAGGTTGAGCTCCTGAAGGTCAACTAGTCCATGCCCACAGGTGCAGTGAGCCCAAAGTCCGCAGGCAGTCCCCGTAGAGCGAAGCCACGTCGTGGCCGAGGGGGCTGCTGTGGCTGCCTGGTGGTGCTGATCTTGCTGCTGAGTGGTGCACTCTGGCTGGCCCGGAAGTGGGCTCCCAATCACCTGAACCGAGGGCTGGCTTGGAGCCGTACTCAGGTGGTGACCAAGTACCCCGCGCTGGATCGCTGGCTTCCACAAGCTCCGGGGGCGCATCCCCCCACGGTTTTTGAGCCCCCTGTACCTGCCTCGCCTGCCCCACTTCCGTCGCCTGCCCCACTTGCGTCGCCTGAGCCACTTGCGTCGCCTGAGCCACTTGCGTCGCCTGAGCCACTTGCGTCGCCTGAGCCACTCTCCGGCACGGCGACCGATATTCTTGTTGGAGCGGGGGCTGAGGTAACACTGGGGCAGACCGTGGTGGTTCGGTACGGTGCAACAAAGCCTGCGAACCCGGCGGAGATGTTCATGGTAGGCTCCGGTGAGCTAGATCCCACGCTAGAAGCTGCCGTGAAGGGCATGAAAGTGGGTGGCAAGCGCAAGCTCGGTGAGATTGAGATCGAGCTGATAAAGATTCTGTAAGTGGCGATCTTTGTACTTACCATTGCAAGGGGCCAGCGCGACGAGCTAGGTGTCTACCTACAGCCCGGCCTTGCGATGGAGGAGCTGGACTTTCGCCCCGAGCTGAAGCGCCTCAAGCCCGGTGAGATCTTGGAGCTTCGGTACCCTAATGGAACCATTATGAGCGCCCAGCTCTTGGCCTTTGGGATTCCCGCTCTCAGGCTTTCCGACGGCTCGGCCTTGGTCAGCCCGACAGACTCCGTGCACCTGACGATTTCTTACCCCTTCGACCCCGAAGGTCTCCCTGCAGGCACCGAACTCTGGTGGCTACAGGGAGCTGTGTGAGTCCTTTCGTGCGCTAGCGGGGAATCTCGGCGGTCAGGTTAATCGGCTCGCTGTCACTCACTAAAATATCGTCCTCGATCCTGAAGCCGCCGGGCACGAGCCACTTGTCGAGCGTGGGCCAGTCTACTTGGGCGGCGAATCTCTCGCGGTTGACAGGGTCGTTGAGGAGCGTGGGAATAAAGTAGATTCCGGGCTCAACCGTGACGAGAAAACCGGGCTCTAGTGCCAGATCGCAGCGGGGGGTGACACCACAGCAGCGGCGCTTTTCACCTCGTCCTGGCCCTACGCCGCTAGCATCTCGAACCCCCAGCCCGACGAGATGCCCCACACCATGCGGGAAGAAGAGGGCAATTGCCTCGGTTTCCAGCGCTTCCTCGGGGGTAGCGCGAAGAATCCCTAGCTCTCTCAAGCCCGCCGCGATTCCACGAGCAGCCATACGGTGGATCTCATGCCACTCAACACCGGGGCGACAGGCATCACAGCAGGCGCGCTCGACACGATCAAGGAGGGCATAGATCTCCGCTTGCTGGCTGGTAAAACCGCCCGGGCCGGGGAGCGTGCGGGTGACATCGGCGCAGTAGCCTTCGACCTCAGCTCCCGCATCAATCAAGACCTGCTCACCGAGCTTTAGGGCACGGCTACCCGGCTCCGCATGAAAAATCGCCGACGTGGGGCCGAAGCCGACAATGGTATCGTAGGCGACTCCCGTAGCCCCGTTTCGGGCAAAGGCAGTCTCGATCTCGATCTGAAGCTCGCGCTCCGTGAGTCCGTCTCGCAGAATATCGCGTGCGGCAGCGAATCCGGCAGCGGTGGCTGTGACTGCTTTGTACATCAAGAGAAGCTCCGCTTCATCTTTGGGGCGGCGTGCCTCTAGCAGGCGCTGCTCTAGGAGGCTCGTGGTCTGATCATGGCCCGCTCCTAGGTGGGTGATGGTCTTGTCCTGGCGCTTCTCCAGCCATGCGGGGAGCTCACTCAGAGCACGACCACGGTTGAGCGGTAAAAGCCCCTCCCAGACCGTGTCCATGGGAGTGATCGTGGGGAAAAACTCCGTCCAGCCCTCACTTGGGTCAAAGGCGAGCACCGCATCGCGCACCGAGAGGCCTGTCAGCCAGCGAAAATGGGGATGTGCTCGGTAGGGGTAGCACTGGTCTTGCATTCCGGGCCGCCCGAGCTGGCCCCCTGCGTGAATCAGCACTAACTCATCGTGAATACCCCAGGTGGCGGCAGTGCGCACGCGGCGCGTCTCAAAAATAGGTTCCATGTCAGAGCTGATTCTATCGAAGATATGCTCATGATTCCACCTGGGAAGCGGACGGGAGTCATTCTCGAAGAAGTTCGATAGAGTTGTTGGAGGGAATCCTGTGAGGGACGGCGAAGTTTCTCCTAGGAGATTTCCCTATGCGTTTTACGTTTATCGCTCTGGCCGCGCTCTGTGTGGGGCCTGTCTATGCTCAAAATGTCTATCCTCTGACACCGGACTCAGAGAAACAGGCCGGAGTGCCGCAGGGGCGCACGGAGAGCAGTAAGTTTGTCAGTAAGAAGTGGTTTCCTGGCACAGAGCGCAGCATGCGGCTCTATATCCCGGCGCAGTACGACCCCAAGAAGCCTGCCTGCGTCTTAGTCATGCAAGATGGCGGTGGCTTTCGTGACACCACGGTGCTAGATAATCTCATCGCCAAGGGAGAGATCCCGGTGACGATTGGGATTTTTATCACGCCAGGAGTTGTCCCACCTACCAAAGAAGATGCGCTGCCCCGCTACAACCGCAGCTACGAGTACGACTCCCCGACGGATCGCTACGCAAAATTTCTGATGGACGAGGTTCTCCCCGAAGTCGGCAAAAAATACAATCTCTCTAAAGATCCCAATGATCACGCGATTGCAGGCGGCTCGTCGGGGGGAATCGCCGCGTTCACGGCGGCGTTCTTTCGCCCCGATGCCTTCCGGCGTGTGATTAGCTTTATCGGCTCCTACACGGATCTGCGCGGCGCAACCAACTACGGCGCTCTGGTGCGCAAGTTCGAGCCCAAGCCGATTCGCGTCTTCCGGCAAGACGGCAAGAACGACCAGGATATCTACTCAGGGAGCTGGCCGATTGGCAACATGGATCTGGCGGCGGGCCTGAAGTTCGGGCGCTACGAAGCCATGATGACCTGGGGCGAAGGGGCTCACGACGGTGTCCAGTCCACCGCCCTGTTCCCCGATGCCCTGCGCTATATCTGGAAAGGCTGGCCCGCCCCCATCGCCGTTGCCACCGACACCCCACAGCCCATCACCAAGATCGTCACCGCCGCCGACCCGTGGCAGCTGTCGGGAGACATCACGCCAATCACGTCGCTGGCGAGCGATGCTACCAAGCTCTGGCGGCTCAGTGGTCCCATCTCGGGCGCTGCGACCGGCCCCGATGGGCGCTTGTTTACCGCTCTGGAGCGCAGTGGGCGTGTCGTGTTTGCATCCGCCGATGGCAAGGCTGAGGTGAAGATTCCCACGCCGCGCCAGATCGTGGTGGGCAAGAACGGGAATGCGTATGTGACCAGCGCGAATGGCAGCATCTGGCTGATCCCGGCAGACAGCAAGCTCAAGCCCAAGATTGTCGGTAGCGTGCCGGATGCGTCAGGCGTTACACTGGTGCCAGATCAGACGCTTCTGATGGTCTCCAGCGCGACCGAGCGCTATATCCACGCTTTCCAGATACAGCCCGACGGCAGTTTGGCGCACCAGCAACCGTACCATGAGGTCTACGTGAACTACGGCGAGACGAAATCCAACGCAGGCGGAATGGTGACGGACAAGAACGGCTGGCTCTATGTCGCCTCGCCGTTTGGGATTCAGGTGTTGGATCAAGCCGGGCGGGTGAATGGGATCATTGTCAATCCGTCGCTAGAGCCCACGACGCAGCTTGCCTGGTTGGGAAGCACACTCTACGCACTGACCAAAGACGGGAAAGTCTACGCCCGCAAGACCAAAGCTATCGGCGTTCAGCCTTTTGCTGATCCCATAAGGCCACCTGCGCCTCGGCTCTGAGATCCCTCCTCCCCCTGCCCCTCCTCCCAACCCTGCGGAGGCAGGTCAGAGAGAGGGGTGTCCGAAAAAACTTTGGCTCCCCTCCTTTCCCCTTCCTCCCAGGATTGGGAGGAGGGGCAGGGGGAGGAGGGTAGCAGGTATAATGCTCGCATCATGAACCCTGCTATTTTTGCCGTCTCGTTTTTTGCTACCTTAAACTCCCTAAACTCCCCCGTCCGGGTACCCCGCGTAGCGAGGGTGGTGGGGCTGGCGGGGAATGATCCTCTTGGTGGCCTTGCGCTTCGTAGTATTGGCCCGACCCTCACCACGGGGCGCATCGCCGATGTGGCCATTGACCCGACCAACCGGAGCATCTGGTATGTCGCGGCGGCCTCGGGCGGGCTCTGGAAGACGGAGAACCGGGGGCTGACCTTTACGCCGATCTTCGATAGCTACGGCTCGTACTCCTTGGCGACGGTGGTGATTGACCCGAAGAACCCCAGCGTTCTGTGGCTGGGAACGGGCGAGAACTCGTCGCAGCGGAGCGTGGGGTTTGGCGATGGGGTCTATAAATCCACCGATGCGGGTAAGACCTGGCAGCGCATGGGGCTGGAGAAGTCCGAGCACATTGGTAAGATCCTCATTGACCCACGCAAGCCCGACACGGTCTATGTTGCCGCGCAAGGGCCGCTCTGGTCGCCGGGAGGAGAGCGTGGGCTCTACAAGACCACCGATGGCGGCAAGACCTGGGCGGCGATTCTCACGGTCTCGGAGAACACGGGTATCTCGGACATTGTCTTCGACCCCAAGAAGCCCGACACGATCTATGCGGCGTCCTACCAGCGGCGACGGCACACGGGCGTGCTGGTTGCCGGTGGCCCCGAGGGCATGATCTACCGCACCGACAACGGCGGCAAGAGCTGGAAGAAGCTGGATAAGGGGCTCCCCACGGTGGACAAAGGGCGGATTGCAGTTGCTGTCTCGCCCCAGAAGCCTGAGGTGGTCTATGCTTTAGTAACTGCCTCGGGGAAAGAGGGCGGCTTCTTTCGGTCCAAAAACAAAGGCGAGCAGTGGGAGAAGATGAGCGCGTGGGGGCCGAGCGATGCGCAGTACTACGGCGAGATCTTTCCCGATCCCTTTACGTTCGATAAGATCTGGGCCGTGGATACGCTCTTTACGATGAGTGCAGACGGTGGCAAGACGTTTACGGGCCAGCGCTGGAATACCCACGTGGACTACCACGACATTGAGTTCGATCCCACCGACCCGAAGCACCTGATTCTCGGCTGTGACGGCGGGCTCTATGAGAGCTACGATGGCGGCGCGAGCTGGCGGCACTTTAACAACCTGCCTCTCTCGCAGTTCTATCGGCTGGAGGCAGATAACCGAAAGCCGTTCTACTTTGTCTACGGCGGGATGCAGGACAATGGCACGATTGGTGCGCCCGTGCGCTCACTGGCACCGCAGGGCGTGCGGATGAGCGAGTGGGAGACTGTCGGTGGCGGGGATGGCTTCCAAGCCCGCGCCGACTACACGAATCCGGACACGCTCTACACCAGTAGCCAGAACGGGAGCTTCCAAAGGTTGGATAAAAAAACAGGCGTCGGTGTCAGTGCCTCGCCACGCCTGCCGCTGACGGAGCGAGGGCGCTGGAACTGGGACACGCCATTTCTGATCAGTCCTCACAACCCCAATACTCTTTGGATGGCGGGCAACAAGGTGTTTCGGAGCGACGATAAAGGCGCGAGCTGGAAGCCTCTGACGGGCGATATCTCGCGCAATATTGATCGCAACACGCTTCCGGTAATGGGGAAAGTCTGGGACGAGAATGCTGTTAATCGGCATCGAAGCACCACGGACTTTGGAGTTGCTAATGCTCTCGATGAGTCGGTGAACGTGAAGGGACTTGTCTACTTAGGGACGGACGATGGCCTGATCCAGGTCAGCGAAGACGATGGCAAGACCTGGCGCAAAGAGGAGGACTTCCCCGGTGTGCCCAAGATGGCAACGGTCTCCGATATTGCGGCCTCGAAGCACGACACGAGCACGGTCTACGCCTCGTTCCACGACTTCCAGCACGGCGACTTCAAGCCGTATGTACTGAAGAGCGTGGATCGCGGCAAGACCTGGACGAGCATTGCAGGGGATCTTCCCGCCCGGAACTTTGTCTGGACCATCGCCGAGGACCCGAAGAATCCTAAGCTACTCTTTGTGGGTACAGAGTTCGGTCTCTTCGTGACCTTCGATGGCGGCACACACTGGCTGCCTCTCAAAAACGGCCTTCCGACCATCGAGGTGCGCGATATTGCCATCCAGCCCGACTGGAGCGATCTTGTGGTCGGGACGTTCGGACGCGGCGGCTATATCCTGGATGACATCACCGCCCTTCGTGCCCTCGCCCAGCTCGAAACGGGTATGCCGAGTGCCGCGACGCTTCTCCCCTCACGCAAGGCTACGCTCTATCCTGAGCTGGGCTATATCCGGGCGGCGCAGGGAAATATCAACTTCCCGAACCCCTGGCCGACCTACTTCACCTACTGGCTCCCGACCGAGGTAAAGGGCAAGCTCACGGTCACCGTCCGCGACGACAAAGACAACGTCGTGCGCGAGCTTGAAGCCCCGATGACCGCAGGCATCCAGCGCCTCGGGTGGGACCTGCGCCAGCCCGGCCAGACCCGCTTTGCCCCGGGTAGGACTCTCACCCCCGGAACCTACACCGTCCAGCTCGTCTTGGATGAAAAAGTCCTCTCCACCCAAAAACTGGAGGTCGCCGCCGCACCATAAATCTCATGAAAGACGATCCCCTTCCCAAACTCTTAGCCCAGCTCCACGAGAAGACTCAGAGTTACGAGCGGTATCAAGTACGCGAGGCAATTGTGGTCTTGGTAGGGCAGCGTGCCGTCGAGCCGCTGATCGGTCTTCTTGACGACAAGGCAGAGAGTATCTCCTGGGAAGCTTGCAAAATACTGGGGCTACTTTGGGATCGTCGTGCGGTGGCACCCATTGCGGCGCGCTTGAATCAGTTTGGCTGGGAAGGCCCACAAGCGCTGGGAAGATTAGGAGGAGCGCGTGCTTCCGAAACGCTCCTCCAGAGCCTGGAAGCACATAAAGACCTTCGGATCGCCACGATTCGTGCGCTTGGTGTGCTACGAGAAAAACGCGCCATCCCCGCGCTGATCAAGCTCCTGCCCATCGGTCATGGCCATCTGTTCGCCTCGGAGGGAATCGGGGATCTTGATCTTGGTGACAACGCGGCAGCCAGCTTGGCCCAGATCGGGAAACCTGCACGCGAGGCGCTGCTAGAGCCGCTACAGCACCCCGATCCCTTTGTCCGGGAGCGGGCCGCAACCGCGCTCGTCGGGGCGAAAAATCCCCGCGCCACGCCACAGCTTCTCAAGCAGCTTGACGACGACATCCTCCCCGCGCTGGCGGCGGCACGCGCTCTTGCCGCTCTCAAAGAGAAAGCCGCTGTTACGCCGCTCCTGCGCTGGCTAGAGCGCCCCAGCAAGAGCCGCTTTTCGGTTACTGCTGTTGAGTGCCTCGGAGAGATCGGCGACCCCCACACCTTCAGCGCCTTGCGTGCGGTAGCCGAGGGAGCAGAGAGAGAGCTGGCGGCAAGCGCCACAGGTGCCCTCGGAGGAATCCGCACCGACGAGTGCTTTCGCTACTTAACCCAGTGCCCTGTGGACCGTGCATTCGCTTCCTACCGCGCTCTGGGATACCAGCGCGACCCCCGTGCCTTTGAATTTCTTATTGAGCACTTAAAGAACTCAGGCAACACGGAAGCAATGGTTCTTTCCGATACCCTACTTCAGCTAGGGGACACACGTGCGATTTCCCATCTCATGAAGCGAGCACAGCAGCCAGGAGACAATATTGCATATGAGATCTTCCCTGCGGTCGCTGGGCTCAGTAGTGCAGGGATAAAAATTGTCGCCGAGTTTCTACACTCTACAAACCACGAGTCTCGTTGGAGTGCCCTGCTTGCACTGGGAGAGTCCCAGAAAAAAGAGGCGATTCCTTATCTCCGTCCTTTGCTAAAGCACCCTGACGCAGATGTCCGCCAAGAAGCGATCACTGCTATGGCCAGTATTTTCTATGCCCACCGAATGACCGGCCCCTAATGGCCGCCGATTGGAAATCGGCGTCTGCAATGGCGTTCCGCCGCAAAGCCCGTGCCGGGCTACCGATTTCCCCAGCCTGGAACAGGCTTTGCGGCGAAGGAACGACGCCACTGTCGACGCCTAATTCTATTGGGCGGCTACTTAAGGTACTTCTCGAACCACTCGGCCATGACGACCAGCTCGCTCTCGATTCCAACCCAGCCGTGGTTCTTGCCGGGCTTGACGTCTAAGCGGCAGGGGATGTTCTTCTCTTTGAGGAGCGCAAGCAGGTGCTCGGACTGCTGAATCGGCACGAGCCCGTCTTTGTCGCCGTGGATGAGCAGGGTCGGTGGCATCTTCTCGGTCACGCCATGGTAGGGGGAGATCTTCTTGAGCAGCGCTTTCTGCTCCTCCAGCGTTCCATTGACAGCCGCGCCAAACGCGGGGCGAAACGGGGCCATCTGCGGGGAGTTGGCGGGAATCGAGTCGGGCTTGCCCCAGGCGAGGAAGTCCGTGGGGGGAAAGAGGGTCGCCACACACTGCACGGCGCTGGACGCTCGATCTACGGGGTCTTTAGCGTCCGGGTTGCCGGGGCCGCCGTAGGCACCGATCATGAGGCTGAGATGCCCGCCCGCACTCGCGCCACAAATCCCGAGCTTGTTGGGGTTGACGCTGTACTCGGCCGCATGGGTGCGGATAAAGCGCACGGAGCGGTTGATGTCCTCGACAATCTCAGGGATCGTGAACTTGGGCTGGCTGCCGTGCACGACCTGAAAGACCGTCAGCCCACGATCCGTCATGAGCTTGGCCCACGCCGGATTGATGGAGTTATGGTTCGAGACCCAGCCGCCCGAGACCATCCAGATCACCCCGATACCGTTGGGCTTGGCGGGCGTAAAGACGTCCATGGTAAGCGCACAGCCGAGCTTGTGGCCATAGACCACGTCCACTTTATGCTCCTGTGCCCGTGCACTAATCGGAAACAGCGCCAGGGCTGCAAGCCCTAAAAATAATCCGCGACGATTCATATATATTGCTCCTCCCCCCTAACCCCCGTTCGACGGGGGCTAGGGGGGATTTTTGTCAGTCAAAGTCTAAGTTCCGCGCTTTGGTGAAAGATTCCTCGTCCTTGAAGCCCCGCGTCGGGAGCGGCGCGTTGCGCACTTTGGGAGTGCCCGAGTAATCGGCCCAGGGATTCGCAGCGACAAAGTCGTCGTAGCTGGTGAACATCTCCACGAAGATGGGGCTGCCGGTGAAGCTCAGCGGCGACGCGGGCCCGGTGAACATAAACGGGTACTGCTTGCGGCTCTGCGGGTCCACAAACGACCGGTAGAGCGAGAGCGCCTCTGGGTCGCCGACCAGCTCGTTTAAGTTCGCCAGCTCACTGCCCATGGTCAGGCCGTAGCCAAACGCGCAGAGCCGGAGCTGTCCGATGATCTCGCGATGAAGGCTGGCGAGTGTTTGGGTGATAAAGAGATAGCCGAGGCCGTATTTTCTCGTCGTGCGGACGGCGTCCACGAACTCTGTCGTTAATTTCGACATCTCGCTGGTGTCCGACGAGCGGGTGAAGTTTCGTACGAATCTATGCGCCTCGTCGAGCGCGATCAGGCAGTTGAGCTGGCGGCCTTGTGCAAACGCCTCGCCGCCCTCACGGTTGAGGGTACTTGCGATCTCTTTTAATAAGAGTGCCTTGATCTCGTCATCGTCCTTGAACTCCGTGCCCTCGCCGGAGATGTCCAGAAAGATAAAGGGCTGCGTGTCGGTCTCGGCGGTATTGATCATCGAGGCCACGACTTGCGTCAGGGGCGTGCGCTCGTTGCCCTTGGAGTCAATGCGTTGGAACATGTCCAGTGCGGTTGTCCAGCGCTTCTGGCAGTCGGTGAACTCCTCGGAGTCGGTGAGGATCTGGCGCAGGCGCTCGGCAAGCTGCTCACGGCGCTCTTTTCCTGTGTAGATGCGCTCCAGCGATTTCTCGTCACTGAGCCAGAGAGTTAGCGTGTCTTTGAGTAAGTTGCCCGGTGCGGCGTCGAGCTTTGCGCCCGCCGCTGTCAGTGCCTTGCGGACATGGTTGTACAGAACCTCAATCGCGATCTCGGCATTATCCGCGTTCTTGATGCCCAGAAACTGATAGAACTTCGCCTTGGCAAGCAATTCACAGAACTGGAGCGCGTTGTCTCCGAGGCGCAGGCCCGTCGCCATCTTGTAGACTTTGACATCTCGGCCCTGGGCAAAGAGCGCGCGGTGCAAATCAAACGGCAGGCCCCAGCCACTGGAGAACTGGCCCTGTGGGTCAATAAACAAGACGCCCATCTCGCGCTGGCGGGCGTAACAGAGCAGGAGATACGCCGCAAGCCCCGACTTACCCGAGCCGGTCTTGCCAAAGACGCCGATATGGTACGCCTCACCGACGCCACCCGTGCCCTTGCCGAAGTGCCGCAGGTGCTGGGGCATCTTGACCTCAGTGCCGAAGACGCGCCCTAGATAGACGATCTCTTTCTGGTGTTTCTCCAGCAAGATCGAGAGTACTTCATCGCGCACCGCATAGACGGCCTTTCCCGTGCTCGGCGAGGTGCCTAGCATGTCCTCCGACGAAAACTCCTCGCCCTTCTCGTTCTCACGGATCATAAACGCAGCTTGAACGCTGATCGTCGCCGTGCGCACATCCGCCCTGCCAGAGAGGTTTTGCAGCTCGCCCTGACGCTTGATAATCCCCCGAAAGGCCATGTCCTCGTGCCAGCGGTTCTTGGTCTCCACACGGCTAATCTGCCCCAGAACCGCCATCTGCTGGCCGCTGTTTCCCAGAGGCAGCACCAGATAGACCATCTGCCCCCGGATTCGGGAGTTCTCCGCACTCTCCAAGATATCAATCGTGATCTGGTTCGTGTCCGACGGCGACCCGACCACGCCAATCGGAACCGCCTGGTTCTCTTCCTGAAGAACCTCAAGTACTCGCCCACGCTGAATCCGCATGACAATAGTGTACCGCTCAGAGACCAGGTTTTAGCTCCCGCCAGCGCAGTATCAGGAGAAGCGCTCCCGCGATGGTGTGGGCCAAGTAAAGATACGCTCGGAGGTCGCAAACCTGGACTCCCATAGCACAAAACAGTGTAAAGACAATAATTGCCCAGCGGCGTTGCGCGGCGATACGCTGTGCAACGCTCAGCAGAGCCAGACAGACCCAGAGATAGAGGTAGTTCCAGGGAGTTGCTCCGGGGGAGAAGATGTCCGTCAACATCAGGACAACTCCCATCCCGGCAAGCACGGCAAGCAAGAGGGCAAAGTAGCGGGTGATGATTTGGGTACTCATGACGACAGTTTACCTGCACCTGTTTTCAGAGACTCACGGACATCTACCGACCTCTGCAGAAAAATGCACTTCTCTCGGGGATCTGATGTACTACTTTCGCTCTAATGCTTAATGTTGGGCACCAGGCTTGGGTCGTACTTGGCTCCGGCGGCGACTTGGATCATGGTGAATCGCACTTTGGTGGGCAGGAACTTCTCGGGATCGGGGCGCAGGTGGACTTTGACACCGTCTTTGTCCTTCATCACGAGATCCATTTGTTTGATGCCCTCGCTCCAGACAATTCCCTTGTTCTCCCAGAACTCCGTCATCGAGACATCTTTCTCGTAGATGCCTTTGCGGGTGTAGCGATCCGTGCCCGCACAGCCGTAGCCGTTGCCTTGGCCCTTGTTGGGGATGTAGCAGAGGCTCCACTGCACTGCTTCCGCGCTCTCGGGTTTCTCTAGCACCTCGACTCGGACATGCACGGTGCCATTGCGAAAGTCTACCGGACTGGTCCAGTTCTTGGGACGCTGCGGGTTGAGCCGGTAGCCGTAGATGTAGTAGTGCGACTTGCTCGGGATCGAGTTGTCCGCATCCTTTTTGTCGTAGTTGAAGGTGGCATCGAAGAGCACAAACTGCTGGGAGGAAGTGGAAGCAGGCTGCTTTTGTGGCGTCCGCGCCACCGCGACCAGTGTTCCAAGAAGCCCCAGAAGCCCTACACTCACGAACCCGACGCGCCAGGATCGAAGGTTTTGCATACAGACAGTTTACCGGATAGTGTGTTATCATCTTCACATGAGCCTTTTTCGAGAGCTGGCAGTGGCGCTAGTAGAGCAGGGAAGTGGGCAGGGTAGGCCACCGGCGGTGATGATTGACCCGATCCGGCCTCTTGCGCCGCGCAGGCCGCACTTCAAGGCGCGGGCTAAAAACGTCATCGTGCTCTACCAGGTGGGTGGGCCAGGGCAGATGGACACGTTCGACTACAAGCCCGAGCTGCAAAAGCTCCACAAGAAACCCGTGCCAAAGTCTTTCAAAGACGCGCTGAAGGGCAGCCGCCACGCCAATGTGTTTGAGGGCTGCAAGGACGAGCTGATGGCCTCGCCGTATAAGTTCACCCAGCAGGGCAAGAGTGGGCTGTGGGTGAGCGAGCTGTTTCCCGAGCTGGCCAAGCACGTGGATGATCTCTGCTTTGTCCACTCGCTCCAGTCCGAGTCCAATAATCATGCGCCGTCGAGCTATCTGTTCCACACGGGCGATCTCAACGCGGGTAAGGCCAGCCTGGGGAGCTGGATCACCTATGGCCTGGGCACCGAAAATCAGAGCCTGCCGGGCTATGTGGTGCTCTTTGATGCCGGGCCGCTCGGGGGCGCGGCCAACTACCAGAACGGGTTTCTGCCGCCTGCCTTTCAGCCTACAAAGCTGCGAGACCAAGGACAGCTTGTGCTGGATCTCACGCCACCCAAGGAGTTTGCGGCGAGTCAGCAGGACACGTTTGACTTTCTGCGCCAGATGAACCTCAAGCACCGGCAGGGCAAAAAAGAGGGCGTTGAGCTGGATGCCCGGATCGCGAGCTACGAGCTGGCGTATCGCATGCAGAGCGCGGCGCTGGAAGTCGGGGAGGTGGAGAAAGAGCCCGCGCACCTGCGGCGTGCCTACGGCTTCGAGCACAAAGACCCACGCACGGTCGCCTATGCGCGCAAGCTGCTCCTTGCCCGTCGGCTGGTCGAGCGTGGGGTGCGCTTTGTCGAGGTCTACGACATGCCCGACAAAGATGGCTGGGATGCACATGGGGAGCTGGAGAAAAACCACACGCCGCGTGCTCGGTGGATTGATCAGCCCACGGCGGCGCTTCTGACGGACTTAAAGCAGCGTGGCCTGTGGGACGAGACACTGATTGTCTGGGCGAGCGAGTTTGGCCGCACGCCCATGATGCAAGGTGACAGCGGGCGGCAGCACAACGCGGCGGGTTTTACGATCTGGCTGGGTGGGGGAGCCGTCAAGCCGCAGCGCTACGGGGCCACGGATGAGATTGGGTTAATGGCACGAGAGAACCCCGTCACGTTCAAAGACCTCCACGCCACGATTCTGGCCGCACTGGGCCTCGACAACGAAAAGCTCTACTTCGAGCGCGCCGGTCGCCCCGAGCGCCTCACAGGGGTTGCTGGTACAGCGAACATCGTCAAAGAGCTTTTGGTGTAAGTGCCTAGAAGCGTATCCAGAGTGTGAAGCGATGCGTTTACAATCGTAGGATTTGTCTCCCAGTAGTAAGGAAGGGCAATGAGCGCCATAGACAACGCCCAGCCCCGTCCGCGCTCCCACATGGCATCGTCTATTGCGAGGGCCTCTCGGAAGACTTGGCGCGAGTCGGTGTCGAACAGGTTCCAGGCGACGATGAGTTCGCAGGCGGGATCACCCACGCCCAGGCAGCCAAAGTCAATCACGGCGCTGAGCTGGCCGTTGGTGGCGAGGAGGTTGCCGGAGTGTAAGTCACCGTGAATCCAGACGGGGGCATGGTTCCAGACGGGGGCTTGGAGAGCGACTTCCCAGGCTTTCGTAGCCGTGTCGCTGTCTATTCGCCCTTGGAGCTTGGTGAGAGCACGGCGGACGGCGGCATCGCGCTCCCCTAGGGGCACCCCTCGCCCGGAGTTGTGCTCACCTGGCGCGGGGCCATGGGTGGCATCGAGGCTTTGGAGCGCTGTGATAAAGGCCGCGAGCGTCCTTGCCGCCTTGGAGGGATCGGTAAGCTGGTCGAGTATCGCGTTTTTACCGTCAAGCCACCGGTAGACCGACCAGTGCCACGGGTAGCCCTCGCCCGGCACTCCCATCGCCAGCGGCGCGGGAACCGCCAGCGGGAGCTGCGGCGCGAGCTTGGGGAGCCACTGCTGCTCTTTCTCCACCTGCCCGACTGCCCAGTGAACGCGCGGGAGCCGGACGACAAGCTCATCACCCAGACGATAAAGCGCGTTGTCGGTTCCGGCGGAGGCGACGGGTTGGATCGGAAGCGCGGCCCACTGCGGAAACTGCATGGCTAGCAAGCGGCTCACAAGGGCAGAATCCGTATAGACCTCGTCGGGGTGCACTACCCATACCACTCGCGCCATTTTGCGCGGAGCGGGACGTCTTCGTCGGTGGGGAGGTGGACGCCGGTGATAGTCTTGATGTCGCCCATGAGCTGGCGCTGGATGGGGTTGGCTTTTTCGTAGAGCTCGCGGTAGCTAAACTGGGGAGAAAAATCCATCGGAAAGACCCAGCGGAAGCCGTAGCCGATAAAGAGGGTCTTGCGGGTGATGTCGGAAAAGTTAGCTCCGACGGCGTGGTAGGTGCGCTGCTCGAAAATAAACGCATCGCCTGGCTTGCCACAGATCTCAATCGCGCCGTACGGGTGCGGAGCGTCGGGGGCTTTTGCAAGCGGCCCCGTCAGGCGGTTGCTTCCCGGCACCACTTGCGTATTTCCCCGCCCTGGCTCCGACTGATCCGAGAGAAAGAATGCGATCTTAAGCAAGATTCTGGGGTGCGGCTCGGTCATCTCCCAGCTGGATTGGCCACCGTCGCGGTGCCAGCCCTCGCCCTTGAAGTTCGCGTCGGCACCGGGTGTGGGGGGACGCACAATGAGATGGCTGGTCATCAGGTGGATGTCCCAGCCCAGAATCCCCGCTACCAGCGGCAGCACTTGCGGGTGGTCAATCAGCTCCAGAAACGCCGGGTCATCGGGCAGGCAGCCGCGCTTCTGCCAGTGCTTTCGCTCCGAGAGGCCCTCGTGCTCAATGCCCTCGGAAGAGAGCCGGTCGGCGGCAGCAACCAGCCGCGCGACCAGCTCAGGGTCTATTAAGTTCCGTAGTACCAAGAAACCGTCGCGGTCAAACTGCGCTTTCTGCTCCACGGTGAGAAGATTGGGTGTCATGTGCCTATTTTACCAATTCTCGTGGATTTTTTAGGTATATCTTTCGCACAACTTCCACAAAAGGATGTAATCCAGACGTTTGTCTGGACAGTTTTTGGACTGCGAGATTGTAGCATTTTCGCCAGTTTGTGTGCTCATGGCGCTAGGGGCTGTCTCACCCAGTTATAGAGGAAGTCGGGCACGACGTCGTTGCGCGACCCGTCGTGTCCTTTGCATGCCTGGTAGAGCAGCAAGCGGCCTGACTTTTGTTTGTCGATGGGCAGTGCCTTGGAGAACTCGAAGAGTTTCCCCACCGTCTCGGCATAGGCCTCGTAGGCATTGGAGATCGACGATGCCTCCCATCGCGCGGCGATCAGGCGTTGCAGTAGGGAAACGGTGCGGACAGCCGAAGAAACAGAGTAAACGTACCGTTCCACGAGGCTCGCCCAGTTGGCTTGGGTGAGAGGGGCGTCCAGCAGCTTGCGCACTTGGTCGTCGAGGGGGGCGGAGAGCACCTTGTGGACGGTACCGGATTGCGTGCCGACGATGATGGTTTCGGTGCTTCCGGGCGTGGCGAGGGAGATGGCTCTGATCCTGGGTTGGGTCAGCTCATCGAGCAGATCATACTCGACAGGATCGAGCTTTCCATCCTCGAGCAGAATCCCCACGACTTCCTTGGCGGACGCCTCGGTGAATCCGTTGGGCGCGGTGGCGCGGGTTTGTCGGATCAGGGCGAGGATGCGCGGATCAGCGACGGCGCGGGAGTCATTGCCTCGGGGGGGCATCTCCGCGAGCTTGCCCCCCTGAGAGGCACTCGTCTCGAAGATCAGGCTGGTGCGCTTGCCATCGGGGGCGAGCGTGATGGCCTTGAAGTCCTCGAAGCGCGTGACGGTGACGGTGCCCTTGAGCTCCGGCGAGCTGGCCGTGGGATCGGTGCCGTCGGTGGTGTAGCGGACGTACTGGCGCTGCATGCGGTTCGTAAAATCTGCGAAGCTGCGCTGGGACTGCGAGGTCCATGCCACCTCGGCGAGGGCGGCGGCGCGGGGGAGCGTGAAGTAGTCGCCGTAGAGCGCGGGGCCGGGGTTTGTTTTAAGCTCGGGCTTGTGCAGGAACATAGGGGCACTTAAGCTCACGCCTTTGGGGCTAACCTCCAGCAGATAGCCCTCCGCACCGAGCTTGGTCAGCGACGGATTGACCTTCAGCGTGATACTGCCCTTGCTCGTGATTTTCGGCGCCTGCCCAGTCGTGTTCTGGAGCCAGCCGGTGAGCAGCTGCGCCGCCGGACGACTGGTCGCATCGGCCCCGATAGCTGTTTTATCGTCGAGCGTGAAGCTCCCGGCGCTTTGCACCAGTGCGGCAGGTTTGGGCACAAGCGAGACAGGAGGTTGAGGAAGAGTAAACATCGTTATTTTTCTCGTTTTAATCTTAGCTGGATTATCATCCTGACGTTTGAATGGACAGTTTTTGGACTACGCGATTATAGCATTTTTGCTCCGGACGAACAGATGGCTTCTTGAGTAGACCCAGCTCCTTTTTGGTGACGGCCTCATGGACTTCAACCTGTCTTTTTTGGGACTGGTCATCCGTTCTAGCCGCCACCGGAGCGTCAGGGCTAAAGGGTCAGAGCGTCTGGCCCACGTAGTCTTGTGCGCGGAAGAGCGTACCCGTAGTTCCATCGTTAATGAGCGCAGGGACGAGTGCGCCGGGGAGTACGGACTCAACGGAGCCGGGGGCATTGGGGCCGCCCAGATCGGTGCGTAGCCAGCCGGGATCGAGTAGGTTGATCAACACGCCGTCGCCTTTGAGGTGGCTTGCGGTATCGGTGACGAACTTATCCACGGCGGCTTTGGAGATCGAGTAGGCAATTAGCTCGGGCTGATCTTGAATGCCCGACGTGACATTGATAATCCGACCCCACTTGCGCTTCACCATACCCGGAATCAGGCTGTGGCAGATGCGAACCAGTGCCGTTACGTTCACCTCAAAGCTCTTGCGGAAGTCCTCGGCAGGGACACTCTTCCAGTCGCTACGGTACGGCGTCATGATCGCAGCGTTGTTGTAGACAATGTCAATGCCCGGTGTCGAGGCCAGCACACTCGCCAGCATCGCGTCCACTTGCGCTTCGTCGGAGAGCTCTGCCGCCACTTGTAGCACCTGCACGCCCTTGGCCGTCAGCTCCGCTGCCAGTGTATCTGTTCCTACTGTCTCGCGGCTATGCAGCACGATATTACAGCCGTACTCCGCAAGCCCTAGGCTCACCTGTCGTCCAATCCCACGGCTCGCGCCGGTTACCAAGGCCCACTTGCCCTTAATCTCTGCTTTTTGCATGTTCACTCAATCCTTTAGTTTTAAGACCCAAAAATGCCACCGTTGATGTCAAGAGTCGCGCCGGTGATAAAACCGTCGTACTCGCTGGCGAGAAAAGCGACAGCCCGCGCGACATCCTCGGGCGTACCCGCACGGCCCAGCGGCAAAGTCGCGATCGTTGCGGCAGCCGACTCCGCCGTGGTGTGTGTGTTGTGAAACGCCGTGCCGAGAATCAAGCCCGGCGCGACGGCATTCACCCGAATCCCACGCCCGCCCAGCTCTTTGGCAAGCGAGCGTGTCCAAGTCAGAATCGCGCCCTTCACCGACGAGTAGGCCAGTGAGCCCGCGTGACCTCCCATTCGCCCCGCCAGTGAGGCGAGATTCACAACACTGCTCTGCTCTGCTGTCACCAAGTAGGGCACTGCGTGCTGCGTGACGAGCATCGTGCTGGTGAGGTTGATGTCGATCGTGCGCTGCCAAAACGCCAGATCCAGCTCCTCAAGCTTGCGACGACCGATCAGATCACCTGCGTTGTTGACCAAGATATCAAGCCCGCCGAGAAAGGCAACAGAGTCCTCCACCAGCGCCAGCGCCTGCGTGCTCTGCGAGAGATCCGCCGCGAAGCACGCAGCCCGCACGCCCAGCGGCGCGGCACGTTTAGCCGCCTCTGCGCCCTCGGCGCTCTTGTGGTAGTGAATGGCGACATCGCAGCCCTGGCGCAGCAACTCTCCCACGATCGCTTGGCCAAGCCCCTGTCCGCCGCCCGTTACCAGTGCCCGCTTGCCTTGAAGCCGTCCCATTGCCTACTTCGCTCCCGTCAGTGCGGCTTTGACATAGACGCCCCAGTAGCCTGTCGGTTTGTAGTCCCAGCCCGTCAGCAAGCACGGGTTGGCGCTCGGGTGAAAGCTCCAGGCTGTCCAGCTAAGCTGGTGTTTGTTCATGTAGGCGATCACCTCAGGTGCCCAGCTCTCGGTGTAGACATTCTCGTGCGGCGGATCGGTCGGCTTCCAGGGTTTGGTACCTACTTCCCCAACAAAAACCGCGTGTTTTTGGGCGACGGGGGTCACATGGGTATCCCAGTCTTTCTTCCACGGGTAGATGTGCGTGCCGTAGAGAATCCCGTTGCCGTTGGGGTCGCGGAGTGCGTGGCCCTTTAGCACGCCGCTTAAATCATAGCCCCAGTCGAGGCCGCCTGCGACCACGACATTTTTCGCGCCTGTCGCTCGCACGGTGTCTAAGAGTGCTTGCATGCCGGGCGTATGGTACGTCAGGTGCAGGCCACGCTTGGGGTCATCGTTGCGCTCCTCCACCATGCCACCGCTTTTCCAAATCTCCCAGGAGACATCGTGCGGCTCGTTGTAGAGATCAAAGAGCACCGCTGGGTGATTGGCGTAGCGCTTGGCAAGGTCTTTCCAGAACAACACACTCAGATCATCGGGCATGCAGTGCTGGCCAATATTCTCGCCCCACTTGCCGCCGTTGGACCAGTGGAGATCAAGTAGGGCGTAGCTGTTTTGCGCGGCGATCTGACGCACCACGCCATCCACGACGGTTCTGTACTCTGCGCTACTATCGCCTGATTTACCAAACCAGCGGTCTTGCGAGAGAGGGATGCGAATGAGTTTTGCTTTCCAATCTGTCAGTGCCCGGTTGATAGACAGTGTCAGATGGTCGCCCGTGTTGCTCCAGTCTAGGCTCGGGACATTCACCCCTTGGAGACGGACGACTTTGCCCGCACTATCTTTCAGGCGTGTTCCATCGACATGTAGCATTGGTATGTTCATCTTATTTCTCTTCTCTTTTGTTTCTTGGGGGAGCACAGCTCTTGCGCACGACTAACTGCGGCGTGACCACTACGTGTTGCGGGAGTTCACGAAGCGCTGTTTTCTGAACCCGCTCCAGCAATAAGCCCACAAACTGGGTCGCGAGTGGCTCGATATGGCCGCCGATCGTGGTCAAGCGCGGGCTGATGTAGCTTGCAAGATCGAGATTGTCAAAGCCGACCACGGTCATTTGTTGCGGAACAGAGACACCCGCATCGGCAAGGTAGCCAATCACAAGGGCCGCGAGTGAGTCTTGGTAGGCAAAAATCGCGGTGGGGGGCTCAGGGAGCGCGAGCAAGTGCGCCACGCCACGCCCGACCTCCGCATCGCTCTGGGCGATGACTTGCAGCGCTTCGGGAAGCTCGATTCCTGCCTCTTTGAGGGCCGCTTTGAAGCCATAGAGCCGGTCGTAGATACCGCGATGGGGGCTCTTACCCAAGATCGCAATGCGCCGATGCCCCAGCCCGATCAAGTGCTGGGCAAGAGCGTAGCCGCCCTTGGCATCATCGCCAGTGACTGTGTCGAGGTGCTCGGTACCCTCCACCCAGCCCATCAGCACCAGCGGCACACCCGAGGCCACCAGCGCGTTGACGTGCTCTCGGGCGACGAGGCCATTCTCGCCGGACACCAGCAAAATACCGTCCACGCGCTGCTCCCGAAGCGAGGCCAGGCAGGCGGACTCGACCTCTTGGTCGGTGCCACTGAGCTGCAGCTGCAAGCTATAGCCCGCCGCTCGTACGAGATCGGCGATGAGCTGCACCAGCTTGGGATAGTAGGGGTTCGAGACCTCGGGAACCACAAGCCCAACTGTCTTGGTGGAGCGGACCTTGAGATTTCGCGCCACTTGATTGACCTGGTAGCCCGCCTCGCTCGCTAGTATCTGGATGCGCTTTTTGGTCTCCGCATTGACCAGTGGGCTATCCGCCAGTGCCCGTGAGACGGTTGAGTGGGAGACGCCTGCTTGGCGTGCGATATCTTCAAGAGTAGTCATTGCACACGATTGCAAAAGAGTCTATCAAATGCCCTGCGACTTGTCAAGGCGGTTGCGGGGCCGGTGATGGGAACCCCGCGCAGACCCTTGAGGTTCACGCTGAGCGTGTAGCCAAAGTATCCCTCACCGACCTCGGTTACCGTCAGAGCTCCGGGAGCCGAGGGGGCGAAGTAGAGGGAGTCATTTCCCTCAGGGAGCTCATAGGTAAGATCGTAGTCACTCACCACGCTTGCTGTGCTCCCTACCGAGAGAGTCTTTGTGGAGAACTGCAAGATCAGCTTCAGCGCCACTTTCCCTCCGTAGGCCGTGGAGACTTGCTGATAGAGTGCTCCCAGCGCCAATCCTGTTGTACCACCGAGGCGCTGAGTGCTGTACTTGGGAAGAAGGCGTGTCTTCCCATCGAACTTTACCTTGACCATCCCAAAGGGCACATCGTCATTGACCTTGATTTGTGATTGGGCTTGCCCATGGGAAACCTGGCTACCGTCTTTAGCGGTCTCGTTGGCCTCCACGGTGACTGTCAATGTGCCCTGTGTTGAGGGCGTGGTTGCCAGCGTCACCACGCTGCCCGTCGTCTCGAAGCTTGAGCCTACCTTACCTTCTTTCGCATCGCTTAAGTTCGCGAGGCTGCTCCCGCTCAGGGTCCACTTATAGCGGATATTCGCCGCCCCAGGCACCGTCGGGACATTGGCCGTGAGCACGAGACTATCCCCCGGTTCGATCGTTTCCGCAGCGGGACTGAGGCTTACGTCGCTGGTAAAGAGGGTTGCTTGCCACTGATCCGCTTGTTCGGAGTGAGCCAGATCCCAAAGCACTGCCCCGAGATCCCCCCCGCCCACAAGCACTCCCACCACATTCAGTGGGGCCAAGAGGAGCTTCAGAGCAAGCTGCCCACTGGCAGCGAGAGCCTCCTTGCTGAGAATCGCCTGAAGTGCCGGACTGAGCCGGGAGAGGATGGCGGCAATCGAGAGAAAGAAGCTGGTGTCGGAGACGCAAAGCTTAAGAAATAGCTGTGTCGCTCGGCTGAAGTCTCCTGTCTCGACCGCGGCGGCCACTTCAAACCAGGACTGAATCTGAAGAGCACGGAGGCTGGTGACCGCGGCCTCGATGGCGGCTTCGTTTGTGGCGATATCCCGAAGTCCCCAGATCTCCAGAAGTAAGCCTAGGAGAACATCCGCGAACCAGGAGATGAAGTTGAGCACGAGCCGAGACTCACGCCACCCGGAGACGGCATCTATGTAGCGGGGATCGGAGTAGATAGCAGGATCGCCCGTGAGCGACGAGGACCCCAGCACGACCACCTCAAAGAGAGTCTTTTTGGCATCGGTCGCCATTGTCAGAGGCAGTGGCTGTGTGGAAACAGGGACGAACGCGGTCTGTCCGGAGTAGAAACCGAAGATCGTGCTCATGATGCCGAGTGCGCGTGTGGAACCTAGACGGGTTGTTGAGACGACTTTTGCTTTTGTGTAGTTTGTCGCAAGCCCATTTTTGTCCACCTTACCGACCTCATAGAGGTAGATCTGGCAGTAGCGACGGGCATGGTTGCTGAGAACGATCGTATGGGGGGCGGTTCCTTGTAAGAGCTCGACATTGCTCTGAAGGGTATTGGGTGTGGTCAAAAGAAGGGCATTTCCCTCTGCCCGCGTCACCCGTGTTTTGGGAGGAAGTGCCGCACGGCTTGGCGTCGTCCTCTGGGTCAGGATGGCCTCAACTGCCGTTTTTAACGCGGCTCCAATCGCCGGGTCTTCCTCCACAATCGCGGAGGGATTTGCGGCAAGACGCGCCGTAATCACCGTCTCCAGCTCCCCTACGGCAGGATGGGCATCCAGTTGGGCCAAGAGGAAAGTCTTGTTGGTGGCCGCGACCATGTGCCCCCCCAGAGCAAAGTAGAGGAGAGCTACCGCCGTGGAGCGTGCACTCAGCACCGCTCCCGTATCCGCCAAGAAGCCCATCAGGATAGGCTTGTCCGATGCTGCGCACCAGGCAAGTGTTGGGCCCGTCGGCTCGGTACTCACCTGCGCCGAAAAAGCCCCACTGGAGGACACTTTCTGGCTACCCGCGCCGGTTTTGACCGTTAGTGCGCTACTCGTAAGCGCAAATCCCGCCGGAAGAGTGAGCGTTCCACTAACGGAACGTGTCCCTGTTAGTATGCCATCTCCGGAGCTCCCGCCGCCTCTGATGGGGCCAAAGCCTAGGTTCCAGCCACTGCCACAGCCCGCCAAACTCGTCACGGGCAGGGCGAGTGCAAGTTTCAGTAGTTTTCGTCGGTTCATATTCTTTTAAGTGCTCCTAAAAATACATGACCATTCAAAGCAACTTACGCACTTCGATTGCCTGAAGGCGCATGGTCTCTAGCTTCTCCGCCATCTCCACTGGCACTTCGGTGAAGGCTTTGCTACCAAAGTTGGTCTTGCGGGACTGCCACATGGCGAGCATCATGGGGGCGTATTTTTTGAAAGCCGCCGCGCTCGGTGCCCCAATGAACGAGGCATAGGTCTGGCCCATGCCGCTACCGACGGGCCCTGCGGCAAAAAAACCAAAGCCCTCAAACGGCGCGGCTCCCTCAACCCGGTAGCGCAGCACGACGGCGCGCATTCCCTGGCCGGGGATAGCCTTTTGCTCCAGGATCTTCAGTCGCATTGGCTTACCCGCCTTGCGCCCGGTCTGCTCGACGAAGTCTGCCGTGGCGCGGAGAGGATCAGAGAGGTCGTTGGTGACGGTTGCGAACTTCTCGGCACCAAACTGAACAGCTTGCGGCACGATCGTCGTGCCATACTGTCCCAGCGCGACCTGTGTGCCGTCGGGGCCGGTGATGATAATCGAGTCGCGTTTCTGGTCTACGAGAGTAAAGCCGGGGGCGATCCCGATGCTGCCCGTTCCATCGGCGAAGTTCTGGGTCTTGAGTTTCTTCTGTTTCATGCCCACACGGTAGCAGGCTACCGTGTGGCAATCGTGTGGAGATTAGCGCGTGACCTTGACAGTGGCGCTGCCTTTCTCATTTCCCGTCTCAGTGTTGGTATCCGGCGGGCTGATTTATCCGCCTGAATCCGTAGGACGCGGGAGGAGGGGGAGAACACGCCGTAGCCGAACGACCTCTTCACGGTTCAAGCGGAGCCGAGCAATTGTGGCGCGGCCTGTCGGAGTAATCCCGATCATCTCTGTCTGGTCTGCGTTCCAGGTAAAGTGATCTTCCCAGCTATCCTGACGCGGATGAAAGAGGGGAGCTGGTTGCCCAGTCGTCGGGTCGGGGGCTTCGATACAGTCATACTTTGCACCATTGCAGCCGCCACAACAATAGGCCCGGTTTTCCAGCCCATCGGAGCCGCCCCGACTGGCGGGATAGATGTGATCAATCGCAAACGGATCGGGGGAGAACCAGTCCGGCCAGCCGCAGTACTCACAGAGTCGGTTTGCTCGCCGCCGCACCTCGGCGTGTTGGTCTACCGTGAGCCGCATCAGACCGGGAGAATGCCCAGTTTCTGCATGACCGTCTGGGGCGTTTCCTCTCGAAGCTGCGCTAGTTCGACCACTGCCTCCAACCGTGCCACTTGCCAGCGCTCCATTTCCGTGAGATACGCAAGGCGCTCGATATGCTCATCAGGTGTGAGTGTCCCTGCCTCGGCTTTTGTATCCAGCACTGCCTTGCGGCTCCAGAAACTCTCGGGGAGCCCTTCGGAGATCAGCCTGAGCAGCGTACTTTCTCGATCTACAGCAGGCTCCTTGAAAAGTGCCGCCGCCATGAGCGAGGCCGCGACTTCCTCAGTCGGTCGGTTCTGCTTCTTCGCCAGAGCCTCCAGACGCCGTTGAGTGGGTTTATCGAGCGTGATGGTCATGGGGAAATTATATCGCGCTATTCCCCTGCAAAGGACTTGGACAGACGCATGCTATGTACCAAGTTCTCCCTGACGATCTATCCAGCGACCTAGGAAGAACACGACAGAAGCTGTCGCTAGTATTCCAACTATGGGAAGTAGTATCCACAGTCCGAAGTGAATCCCACCTAATAACCAGAACTCGCACAGGCCAGCGATGCAAATACAAAATGAAGCGAGCATCAAAAAATAGAAAGCAATTCGCCGGTAACGCAAAAGTGAGAAAAGCCCACCAGCGAATGTGCTCACGCTTGCGGTAACCAGCATGATTATTAAGACGTATATCTGAAAGTAAGGTGAATCCCTTTGGAGGCCAAAAAAATCAACTGCGCAAAGTGTTCCCCAAATGGCTCCCCAGAGCATTAGTAGTAAGGCAACGAGTATCTCCCCAACAGATCGCCGGGGGATTTGTTGTTGGGTAGTCTCCTGTTGTCGTTGCATCGCATAGTGTAACAGAAAAACCCTCTTCGATCCTAAGGAACCGAAGAGGGCTTTAGCCTTCTTGCCGACCACCCATTGGGTACCCGGTGGGCCGATTTATCCGCCCGGACTCGTGATGACGCCCGACCGTGAAACGACGCCCTATGCCCCGAACATTACGCCCTAGCCACCAATTGGCGCAGGACGTAAGGTAGAATCCCGCCGTGGAGGTAGTACTCCACCTCGATGGGCGTATCGATCCGCAGCGTGACGGGCTGCTCGATTGTCGTGCCATCGGCCTTGGTGATCGTCAGGGTCAGGCCCATGCGCGGGGTGATTCCCCCAGCCACACCCGTCAGATCGAAGGTTTCTGTGCCATCAAGGCCCAGCGTTGCGGCGCTGACACCGTCGGGGAACTGGCAGGGGAGGACGCCCATTCCCACCAGGTTGCTGCGGTGGATGCGCTCGAAGCTCTGCGCGATCACGGCTTTCACGCCTTGGAGCGCGGTGCCCTTGGCTGCCCAGTCGCGGCTGGAGCCCGTGCCGTACTCCTGCCCGGCCAGAATCACCAGCGGGACGCCCGCGGCCTTGTACTCCATCGCCGCATCGTAGATCGCCACGGGCTCACCCGCGCCATTGATCTTCGTGATGCCGCCCTCCACACCGGGCACCATCTGATTCTTGATGCGGACGTTGGCAAAAGTCCCGCGCACCATCACCCGGTCGTTGCCACGGCGCGAGCCGTAGCTATTGAAGTCGGCGGCTTCCACGCCATGCTCCACCAGGTAGCGCCCCGCAGGGGAGCTGGCCTTGATCGCACCGGCGGGGGAGATATGGTCGGTGGTCACCGAGTCGCCGAGAATCGCGAGGGGGCGGGCGCCAATCACATCGGCGGCGACACCGGCATCCGGCCCGAAGTTCTCAAAGTAGGGCGGGTGCTGGATGTAGGTCGAGTTCTCGTCCCAGGCGTAGAGATCGCCCGTGCTGGAGCTAATCTCCTGCCAGAGCGGGTTCTGCTCCGCAAAGCCTGCGTAGAGCTTCTGGAACACGGCGGGATCTTCCGCGGAGCCGATCAGCGCGGCGACTTCTTGCGGAGTCGGCCAGATGTCCTTGAGGTAGACGGGGCTGCCATCACTGCCTGTGCCAATCGGGGCCGTGGTCAGGTCAATGCTCACCGAGCCCGCGAGCGCGTAGGCGACCACGAGTGGGGGAGACATCAGGAAGTTCGCCTTGACGTTCTGGTGCACACGCGCCTCGAAGTTGCGGTTCCCCGAGAGCACGGCAGCCACGGTCAGGTTGTTCTCGACAATCGTCTTCTCGATGGAAGCGTCTAGGGGGCCGGAGTTGCCGATACAGGTCGTGCAGCCGTAGCCCACCGTCTGGAAGCCCAGTGTGTCGAGATACTCTTGTAGGCCCGTCTTGGTCAAGTAGTCCGTCACGACGCGTGAGCCCGGCCCAAGCGACGTCTTCACGGTCTCGCGGACGGTCAGGCCCTTCTCCACCGCCTTCTTCGCCACCAGGGCCGCCGCCAGCATGACACTCGGGTTGGACGTATTGGTGCAGCTCGTGATCGCGGCGATCACCACATCGCCATCACTTAACGTCTCGGTTTCGAGCTTGCGATCCGATACCGGGCTTCCGGCCATAGGCAGAATCTGGAACTTGGTGTTGGCCGCGACCAGCTCGCCGAACTTCTCTTTCACATCGGTCAGCGCGATGCGGTCCTGGGGACGCTTCGGCCCGGCGACACTGGGGACAACCGTGCTGAGGTCGAGCGTCAGGAGCTGGCTGTACTCCAGTGCACCGGCGGCGGGCATCCCAAAGAGCCCCTGCGCCTTGAAGTACTGGCGGAACGCATCGACTTGGTCCTCCGTGCGGCCCGTGTTCGTCAAATACCGGCAGGACTCCTCGTCCACGGGGAAGAAGCCCATGGTCGCGCCGTACTCAGGCGCCATGTTCGCGATAGTCGCACGGTCGGTGAGGCTAAGCGACGCCGCGCCCTCGCCGTGGAACTCCACAAACTTGCCAACCACTTTCGCCGCACGCAGCATCTCCGTGAGCGTCAGAACCAAGTCCGTCGCCGTGACGCCTGGAGTGAGCTCGCCGGTGAGCGTCACACCAACGACATCGGGAGTCAGGAAGTAGACTGGCTGACCCAGCATTCCCGCCTCGGCCTCGATCCCCCCAACGCCCCAGCCGACAATACCAAGGCCGTTGATCATGGTCGTGTGCGAGTCCGTGCCCACCAGCGTGTCGGGGTAGAAGACGCCCTCGCCGTCCACTAAAACACCCTTGGCCAGATACTCCAAGTTCACCTGATGGACAATCCCGATTCCGGGAGGCACAACGGAGAACGTATCAAACGCCTGCATGCCCCACTTCAGGAACTGGTAGCGCTGCTCGTTGCGGGCAAACTCAATCTCCATGTTCTTCTGAAGCGCATCGCCACTCTCGCTCACGTCCACTTGAATGGAGTGGTCCAC
Organism: Armatimonadota bacterium; assembly: GCA_026392155.1. Lineage (GTDB taxonomy): Bacteria > Armatimonadota > Armatimonadia > Armatimonadales > Armatimonadaceae > Armatimonas. The sequence goes on from JAPLCP010000102.1 coordinate 57,898, forward strand.
CACCAGGTCAACCGGCACCAGTGGCTCGATGATCTTCGGGTTCTTGCCCAGCTTGGCGGCGGCATCGCGCATCGCGGCCAGGTCAACCAGGAGTGGTACGCCCGTAAAGTCCTGAAGCACGACGCGAGCAACCACAAAGGGAATCTCCGCCGTGCGCTCACCGGTCGCTGCCCAGTTCGCCAGAGTCTTGACATCGGCATCGGCCACGCGCACGCCATCGCAGTTGCGCAGCACCGACTCCAGCACAATTCGGATCGAGACCGGCAGCGTTGACACAGGCCCGATTCCAAGTTTTTCCAGCTCCGGCAACGAGCAATACTTGCCGGTTTTTCCCCCGGCGTAGGTAAACTCACGAATCACATCAAACATTGATTTTCTTTCTAGGGCGCACAAATGGGCCCACTGGTTCAGCAAGGAGGCTAAAGCCCCCTGATTTTGCTTTTCTTACGTTGTATTGTACCTGGTTTCGTGTTATGCTCCCAATGAATTGATTTTATAGAATAGATGTGATTTACGCATGGAACTACGTCAACTTGAAGCCTTTGTGACCGTCGCCCGTCGGACGAGTTTTACGCGGGCGGCGGGGGAGCTGCACCTGACGCAACCTGCCGTTACGCGCCAGATCGCGGCGTTGGAGGCGGAGCTGGGAGCGCTACTCTTTGACCGGCTGGGCAAGAGCATCCAGCTCACGGGGGCAGGGGAGACACTTCTTGGCTACGCCGAGCATATCCTGCGCCTCACGGATGAAGCGCAGGATGCCTTAGAGGAGCTGGCGGCGGGGCGTGTTGGACGCATCGCCATTGGCGCGGCGAGCACGCTGGCGACCTATGTGCTCCCGCCCTTACTCACGCAGTTTCGGCAGGAGCACCCTGGAATCGAGCTGTCTCTACGAACCGGACTCTCAGCGCGGGTGCGGGAGCTGGTGCTCAGTGGCGTGGTAGACATTGGGCTGGTGACGACCGAGGGGGAGCCTGCGGAGCAGGAGGGGGTTCTTGTTTCCGAGTCACTGGGCATCTACGAGACCGTGCTGGCGGTTCCACCCGGACACAAGCTAGCCACCCAAGCCACCGCAACCGTCACTGAGCTTACCGGCGAGCCGCTCTTAGCCATGACCGCAGGAACCAACCTCCGCACCTATGCCGAGCACGTCCTCGCCGATGCAGGCGTCGCCGCCAGCGTCACGATGGAGCTGGACTCCGTCGAGGCGATCAAGCGCATGGTCGAGGCCGGCCTAGGCGTCTCGCTCCTACCCCGCGTCGCCATCGCCACCGAAGTCGCGGCAGGACGCTTAGTCGCCCTCACCCTCACCGGTATCCCCCTCCCCGAGCGCCATATCGTCGTCCTACGCCGCCGGGACAAGCACCAGACCGCACCGCTGCTAGCCTTTATTCAGGCGACAAGCAACCAGTAGAGCCGTGCAACGGATGCGTTGTCCATGAGTAATTTTCGGGGTTGCTGACGATTGGGCTCGATGCGCCAGCGCGTGAAATGGCCACCGTCTTTCGGGTCGCGGAGGGTGTTCCAGGCGAAGCTGCCGCAGGCTTCGGCGCGGGCGCGCAGATAGGGTGCGTTGGTTTCACGGTGCAGCTCCAGAAATGCCTCGACCAGCAAGTGCGAGAAGTTGGCTTCGTCGCGGAAAGCTTTGGTGCTAGGCTCGACAAACTCTTTCTCACACGCCAGCGCGATGCGGTTGGCTTCGGTGAGGTAGTTTTTTTCGCCGGTGGCTTTCCAGATAGCCAGATTCGAGCGGAGCATGAGCGCGGCGTTGTAGGTCCACTTGGTGCGCTCGAGCTTGCCCTTGAGATCGCAATTATCGAGAAAGAGACCATCACTGTCTTGAAGCTTGGCGTTGGTCCAGGCGACGATGCGCTTCGCCCAGCCGACGTAGTAGTTTGCGTTGAGATGTCTTGCCACGGCAAGCGCGGCCATGGCACTAGGGCCGTTAGAGCAGGTGTTCTTGCTTTTATGATCCTCACGCCAGTAGATGCCGCCGCCGAGTTTTTCGTCCCAGCCGGAGAGCACAAAGCGCAGTGCCTCGACGGCACGCAGGAGATACTTTCGCTCCCCGGTCTTCTCATAGGCCTCAACGAAAGTCAGCACCATCCACGCGTTGTCGTCGTAGTACTTGTCGGAGCTCCCCGGCGACGAGAGATAGGCATCGTAGCCGGGGATCGGAGCATTGGTATCCCAGTAGCCTTGGAGTCCCTCGAAGAACGCACCCATTTTTGGGGTATCGCCCGCACCGGCTAACATCGAGAACGCGATCCCATTGCCCCACATGAACTCCCAGGGGAGCACCTTGGGATTGGGGGGCGTGGTGGGACGAAACTTCCTCGCCCGCTCGTCCCAGAAGCGATCCAAACAGTAATTCGTGGTGGCGACGGCACGCTCACGCCAGAGCTTAGATTGCATGAAGTTTTCTGAGCTGCACCAGCGCATCGGCAAGCAGCGTTTGGTTGTGTGTGGAGTTGAGCCAAGTGCTTGCCCCGGAGGAGTGCGGAAGCGGCAGGTAGAGTCGCCCGTCTTCTTTCTCAAACACTTGGCCGATCAGCTCCTCGAGGGGCGCTTTTGACAAGAAAGTCTTGATGGCGAGGCCGCCAAAAAGCACGACAGCGCATGGCTGAACCAGCGCTAGCTCGGCATCTAGCCAGGTGCGGCAGAGTTTTTGCTCGGCAGGCGAGGGCACCCGATCTTTCGAGCTACCCGGATTGCGCCCCGGAAAGCACTTGGTGATCGCGGCGGCGTAGATGCGTGTCCCGAAATCTGACTCCTCAAAGCCCGCCTCCAGAAACCAGCCACGCAGCTTACGCCCCGCTGGTCCTTCATAAAACCGCCCCGACTCGTTGTCCGTGCGCGAGGGAGCTTGCCCGATGAGAAAAATCTCCGCACCAGGCTGACCCAGTACCAGCGGATTGGCACTCGGGAGAAAGCCCGCTGTAACGCACTTCTGGCAACCACGAATCTCCTGCTGAAGAGTCGGCAGGGTCATCCTGGCTTTTTCTCCGAAATCTGGCGGAGAGCTTCTCGGTCACTCTCACGGGAGCCCGGATTAAAATCAAAGCGAGCCTCTTCGGTGATAAGCACTTGCCGTCGCTGCTCCAGGCGCTCGGCAAGGCCTTTCTGCGCTGAGGTGATATAGACTGCCACTCTGCTCTGGGTGTCCTTGATCTCGATTCCGGTCTTGGTGGCTCGCCAGCGCACGGGCACCGCTCCATCGGCATCTACCCGGACAACCTCGGCTGGCTTTTTAAGGTAGTCGGGGAGCGGGAAGTTAAACGTGCTGGTACGAGGCGCACCAAAGACAAACACTTTCTTCTCGACGTCTGGCGTGTAGGCGTTGTCGCAAGCAAGACAGACCGCGCCGCGGGGCGCGGCGATCACGGAGAGCTCCCACTTGTCCTTGGTAGCTGCAAAGTGCGTTGCCGCGCCTTCCAGGTAGTAGCTCTCAAGCAGGCGAATCTCCCTGCCGATGCGCTGCATCTCGGCGAAGGTGTCGGGAAACAGCACCCAGGAAATGGGCTTGAGATTGAACCAGTAGAGGCTGGTGATACGGCTCGCGAGGGCGTGGTAGGCTTGCAGGCGCAGCTCATCGGGCGTGGGCGCACCACGGGGACGCCAGCCCTTCCAGTCGTCGTGGGGGCCTTGCGACCAGTAGGCAGTAGGCGCAGGCTTGTAGCACTCACGCAGGCTCCGGCACAGCTCACCAATGGTCTCGAGCGGTGCGCCCCAGGAGATTTTTACGCCGCCGGGCCACTCGTAGCTGCGCCAGGAGTCCGTGGCGGGGGCACAGACCCGGTAGGCATCGTAGTGAGGAAAGTCCGAGATTCCCGCGTACCGGCACCAGCCTCGTGGGTCGCTCCAGGTGACCGTCGTGGCGAGGCGGCTGGTAGCAAACGGTGCGAGCTTTCCCCAGACCTCTTGTGGTGGTGTCGGGCCTTTTCGTCCGCCGTACTGTGGCTCCCCTAGAAACTCAACGGCATGGACTCGGGGAAGCACGCGCTCGTTGTCGTAGCTTGCGACGGGCTGGCAGCCGTGGAAGTGCTTGAGTGGATACTTTTCACTCAGACCTGTATCGGAGTAGCCGGGCACAAGCGGGATATGTGCCGCATTGATATGGACACTCTTCAGTGCTCGTAGATACGGCTCCTCGGTGAGGTATTTTTCGCCAACCCAGCCGCCGGAGAGATCAAACGCCTCACGCTTGATGCGCTGGTGCGCCCAGAGTGAGCCCGTGCTCAGCTTGACCTCAATCAGGCAGTAGGTAAGCGGGAGCTTGCCGGTCTCTAGCGTGAGGGCGATAAAGTCTTGGGCGGGGACATTTCGGACACTGGGCGCAAGCGCTGGCGTCGCAGCAAAGCGATTGGGTAGCTTCGGATCGGGGGGGAGCCAGAGGCGCACAGACTCAACCGTGGCTTTGGAATTTCCTTTGTTTTCTAAGTGGAGAACGAGACGGTCAGGTTGGACGCTCTCACCCAGAAACGTCGCAGCAGCGATACTTACCTCGGTAGCCTTGAGCGCTACTTTGACTCCAGGCTTGTCTTCATCCCACTGGAGCATCACAGACTCGGGCAGGGCTTGGAGCGCGTTAAAGGTAAGAACCGTGAGCTGGCCCGGCGCGACGGCAACACTGGCATCGGGAGCATCGTGGGGGAAGTCGCACCAGCCCCACGCGCCACTGGCGATGCGCTCTGCCGGGTTCTCGCCCTCAATGAGCAGCTCAGAGCGACGAAAAGGGGAGCTGCCACGGACGATCAGGCGCACGAGAGCACCTGCTGAGGGAACGGCGGGCCGGAAAAACTTCAGTGTCTTGGCCGAAACATGGGGCGTCACACTTGCCCCAACTACCTCGACTGCCATCATGTTAAAATCTCTCGAAGCGCTCGACATCTACGACCCACGCAATGGCCCCACCCACTTCAACCTCGACGGGGGAGGGGATAAAGGTTCCTACGGGTCCCGCGTCGGGCGGCAGGACATTGACATACTGCTTGCGACTCTTGCTAGCCTCGTTGATCAGGCCCAGAACTCTTTCCACGTCCTTGTCGTCGGCCCCAATCAACAACGTTATGTTCCCCTCCCGAAGGAAGCCCCCCGTTGATCCGATCTTTGTAAACTTGAACCCGTTCCTGAGCAGACTTTCGCTGATCTTTCCCCGGTCCCGGTCGTGGACGACTGCGATGACTAGTTTCACTTGGTTTAGAACCCTCCTCCGTGACGGCGACGTCGGGGCCATTATACGCCATGATTGCCTCAATTTCCCAGCGTGTTAGCTCGCGCCACTGCCCCGGAGTGAGGATTCCCAGCAGAACAGGCCCAACTTGTACTCGAATAAGGCGCACAACCGGGTGCCCGACCGTATCGAGCATGCGGCGAATCTGGCGCTTGCGGCCCTCGTGGATCACCATTTCGAGCCGCGTGTAGCCCTTACTCGACTTGCCGAGCTTCGTGACCTGTGCCTTCGCCGTGCGCCGCGTCTCCCCTTCGAGGGTGAGCCCACGTGCCAGCCGGTTGAGCGTGTCCGATTCCGGGGAGCCTTCCACGGTGACATGATACGTCTTGCCCAGGCTCATGCTGGGGTGTGTCACTTTGTAGATAAAATCGCCGTCGTCGGAGAGCAGTATCAGGCCCTCAGAGTCCGCGTCCAGGCGTCCCGCAGGCTTGAGAGTGACACCAGGCATCGTCACAAGATCGGTCACTTTTAGTTTCGCATGGCGGTCGCTCATCGTGCAGACATAGCCCGGCGGCTTGTGGAGCGCGACATAGCGCCGCTTGCCTTGCACGGGTAGTGCCTTACCGTCCACCGTGATCTTCTGGGTCGTGGGATCTACCTGAACACCCTGCTCTGTCACCACCACGCCGTCCACGGTCACACGGCGACCCGCGATCAGCTCCTCCGCCCGGCGGCGCGACGCAACGCCTGCATCCGAGATGGCTTTCTGAAGACGAATAGTGGAGGGGGGGATTTCACTCATGGTAATAGCTCGATTATTGGAAGAGAGGAGTTGGGGTGGGCAAGTGACGAAACGGATTCCACCGCCGAGTAGGTGTGTATGTCCAGATAGTCTTCCCCTTGCGGCGCTCTGTGGACAATCAGCCGCCGGTTGACAACGTCCACAATCCAGTACTCGGGAATGCTTGCGGCTGCATAGAGTTTGAGTTTCTCGTTTTTGTCCCAGCTCAGCGTTGCATCCGAGACCTCAACTACCAGAGCGCAGTCTGAGGCGGTGGGTGTATCGCTAAAGCCTTCCGTGGGTTGTGTGAGGACAAAAACATCGGGCTCAGGATCGCTGTCCTGGCTGACCCGTATCGGCGACTGTGAGCCCACATACTCCCAACCAAACACCGCTTCTAGTGACCGGCGAACTCGTTTGGTAGCATGGACATGGCGAGGGTTCTGTGGCATCTTCTCCAGTAAGTCTCCGTGGATGTACTCCGAGGTGCCCGGAACCACGAGGCCACCGTCCACCAGTAAGCGCACCTGGGCACGCGTCAGCGGAAGGCGACGAGGAGGGGCAAGTGTTTCCATAGACCCTATCGTATCGCGTTACGGACGATTTCCACACCAGCAACCATACTCGCAAGCTTCTTCTTCGCTGCCCAGCGTGCGGTTTGAGAGAGGCCACAGTCGGGAGCAAAGGCGAGCTGCTCCGCCGGAGCAAACCCTAAGCACCGCCGCACGCGGCTCGCAATATCCTCGGGCGTCTCGATGTAGTAGCTCTTCACATCCACAATCCCCACCGCCGCGATCTTCCCGGCCTCGGCGATCTGCGTCAGAATCTCCAGCTCCGCGAACTCACGGCTGGCCATCTCGACATGGATCTCATCGGCGGAAAATCCTAGAAACGCGGGAAACATCGGAGCGTACTGGCGCGGCCCCACGGCGCGGGCCTTGTAGTTGCCAAAGCAGAGATGGGTGGAGAGATGGCACTTGCCCACAATCGGCGCGACCGTGCGATTGAAGATCTCGACAAAGCGCTCCGGGTCTTCTTTATGGGCATAGCAGCTCATCGAGGGCTCGTCTACCGTGATCTCCGTACACCCCGCCTCCACCAAGGCAACCAGCTCCGTCTGCACCAGTGGCAAGAGCGCCTCCGTAATCGCCCAGCGATCCGAATAGATCTCGCCGGGAAGTAGCCGCCCCGAGAGCGTGTACGGCCCCGGCACCGAGGCTTTCAGAGTTGCGCCCCCCCCAGCCCCCGCCCGGCGGGGGAGAGCTAAGCGCTGCAACCGCTTGAACTCATCCACCGCCCCGAGTCCCTTGGGAGCCGTCAGTGCCGCCACAATCGGGTGCTTGCCGCGCTGGTCATGGGCAGGCGGGCCAAAGTGACGAGGTGGCGCACTCTCCAGCTCGATACCCTGGATATAGCCGTAGAAACTTAGATTGAAATCAAGGCGCGTCTGCTCACCGTCGGTGATCACGTCTAGCCCCGCGGCAGTTTGGTCATGGAGCGCAGCGATCACCGCATCTTCCTGAAGCTCCGCGAGATCGTCGGGGCCAAATTTGTCTAGGTTGGCGGCGGCAAACTCCAGCCAGCCTGGAAACGGGTAGCTACCAATAACCGTGGTGCGAAGAGGTGTTGTTTTCATATTCCGTTTTTCTGATACACCCGAATGTAGTCGATTTCATAGCGCGTCGGGAACACGGTTTTGGAGAAATCGCCCCCGTTTTGACCACCTACGGAAAGATTGACTAAGATATAGTGCGGCTGTTTAAACGGGCACTTGCCATCGGGATTGGTGGCGGTTGCCAGCTCGGTGCGGTTTAACAGCCTTCCATCTACAGAAAGCTCGATAGCCGTCTCGTCCCAGTCCATCCGCCATGTATGAAACTTCTTTGTCCAGTCTTTACCGAGCGACTCTAGCGGCGTCTTAGTGCTATCCCACTTTGCATTCCAGCGCTGCTTGGTTCCCCAAGCGACATTGGCGAGCAGATCTCCACGATAGAACTCCATGATGTCTATCTCGCCATTGCTGGGCCACTCACCCTCGACGCCTAAAGTCCAGAACGCAGGCCAGAGCCCGAGCTGGGTGTCAATCTTGGCCCGCATCTCAAAGCGCCCGTACTGCCAGCTCTGAAGCCCCGACGTGCTCAGGCTCGACGAGGTAATCTCGGCGAACTCACGGCTCTCCCGCCAGCTCTTGCTGCCAGGCTTAAACGCCGGATTTTTCACCCGCTCCCGCCGCGCTTCAATAATCAAGTTACCTTTTTCGCACCAGGCATTGGCCTCTTGATAGAACTGGTGCTCCTCGTTGCGGACAAAGCCGTGCTCAAACTTCCAGTTCTTTGGATCGGGCGGGCCGGGTTGGTTAAACTCCTCGGCCCAGACTAGCTTGTACATCCTACCCCCTGACCCCCATGCATGGGGGAAATATAAGGAATTCCTCTTGTCTCCCCCGCCCGGCGGGGGGTGGGGGGGCTGGCACTCTACCGATTGAGTGGCTTGTCCACTTTGGGGCGCTGGGGGAGGTTTCCGATATTGATCGCGGTTAGAAAGACCGTTCGCGTGATCTTCTCCATCTTATTGAAGTCAATCTTGCTCACTTCATCGCCCACTTGGTGGTAGTCTTCATGGACGCCGTCAAACCAGAAGCAGATTGGGATGCCTTTTTTGGCGTAGTTAAAGTGGTCGCTGCGGTAAAAAAAACGGTTCGGATCGTCGGGCGCATCGTACTTGGGATCGTAGTCGAGCTTGAGGTACTTGGCGTTGGTCTCGTGAATCAGCTTGCCCAGCTCGGTGCTCATCATGGTGGTGCCAATGACATAGATGGAGTTTGGTCCCGAGAGATCCTTATTCGCGGGTTTTGTGTCGCCTGCGGGCTTGCTGCGACCAATCATGTCAATATTGAGCTGCGCGACGATCTGTCCAATCGGGACGGTCGGGGTGTCGACAAAGTACGACGAGCCCTGGAGCCCTTTTTCCTCGCCTGCGTGCCAGACAAAAAGTAGCGAGCGCTTGGGCCGCGCTTGCACGGCTGCCTCGGCCATGGAGAGGATCGCCACTGTCCCCGAGCCATCGTCGTCCGCTCCGTTGAAGATCGTGTCCGTGCCGCGTCCGCCGGTTCCCACATGGTCGTAGTGGGCTCCCACGGCCACAAACTCACTCTTGAGCTTCGGGTCGGAGCCTTCCGCAATCGCCACAACATTTTGGGTATAGATGCGCTCGATCTTGGCCTGGACGGTCACGGAGACACTCTTACCGACACTCAGCAGTGCTTGTGCGCTTGCTTCCGGGCTCAACATCACCACAGGGACGGCGGTGGGTGGCTCAGGAGTCGGGGTGCGCTCCATGCGCCAACCTGCCCTGCGGCTTGCCTGAACCGCGTTTCGTCGCCACCAGCTCTGGTTAGTCGAGGTACGCAGGACGGCTACCGCACCCGCCTCAAGCACTTTGGGGAGTACCGTATCACGGACTTCGGGGCCCAGCAGCACGATTTTCCCTTTGACATCGGCCGAGCCAAGGTCATCGGTAATGCTCACAAGGTCCCCGGTGGCGCTGCCATTGCCCCGCTCAATCGCAAAGCTCTCCCCGAACTTAACGGCAGTCTCTGCAATCGTCAGGCTGGACTTCGTCTCATCAAAGCCCATCTTGATCATGGGGATTTTCTGAAAGAACGTGCCTTTGTCTCCACCGGGCTTGAGTCCCCATTTTTTCAGGTGAAAGGCAAGAAACTCCGCTGCGACATCAAGCCCCTGCGAGGGCGTATCACGGCCTTGGAGAGCATCGGAGGCAATAAAAGTCAGGTAGCCGCGCAGGTTCTCTGCCGTGATCACTTTATCGCCGATGAGGCGAGCGCCATGCAGATCGGCTGGTTTGGGGGCAAGCTGTGCTGGGGCAATAAGCGCGGGAAGGGGTAGAAATAACATGTTTATTTAGTGTCCATCATCTGTAAATTCTGATTCGATATCGGCGCGGGTCTGAATCTTGTCGACAAGCCCATCGCGGATAATCACGGCGCGGTCCGAGACGCGAATCATCTTCGGGTCGTGGGTGGCGGTGATAATCGTCACGTTGTGTTCTTGGTTGAGCTGGCGAAGAAGCGCGATAATCTCTGTTCCTGTGTTCTGATCAAGGTTTCCGGTGGGCTCATCGGCGAGGACAATCGCGGGATTATTGGCAAGAGCACGTGCAATCGCCACACGCTGCTGCTGACCTCCCGAGAGCTGGCCTGGCTTATGGTGGTAGCGATGACCGAGGCCGACGGTATCGAGTAGCTCCATCGCCCGGGCGGTGCCTTCATCGCTGGGCTTACCCGCAAAGACGGTTGGGAGCATCACGTTCTCTAGCGCCGTCATCACAGGAATTAAGTTAAAGGTCTGGAAGATATACCCGATCGTGTGGCAGCGAAGAAACGCCAGCTCATTGGCATCGAGCTGTGCCATGTCCACATCGTTGATAAACACCGTCCCTGAGTTGGGCTTATCGAGTCCGCCGATCATGTTAAAGAACGTCGACTTACCCGAACCCGACGGCCCAATAATGGAGATATACTCCCCGCGCTTGATGTCCAGAGAGATGCCTTTCAGAGCACGAGTTGTCTCGTTACCCATCACGAACTCTTTGGTCAGGTCTTTGGCGCGAACGACGTACTCGATCTTGTTGCTTCCAGTGCTTTTTTCGTTGCTCATTCTTGAACCGTCCTACTCTTTAATTTGCTCAATAAACTGATGAAAGGTTCTTCCACAGTTTTAAAAAAAATAAATGCTAGTATCAAGCATCCAAATATAGAAATGATAAAGGCTACATATTTATTATTAGTTATATACTGGTGTCTATACGCTATTTGAAAACAGTAAATGAAAAATAAATGAACTAAATATAAAGAAAATGAAATTTTTCCTAGGATTGTAAGTGGTCTAGTGGTTAGTAATCGACGAAATATGCTTGATTTATTCCTTGATATTGCAATTAGTCCATATGCCGTAGCTATACCTAAGAGGCTATCGCTGAATGGCAGCAAAATGACACCCAGTTTGCTTGAGATAGGTATCAGCTTGCATA
>JAPLCP010000171.1 GCA_026392155.1 Armatimonadota bacterium
GCTACCCTGAGCTCAATATCACGCTGAATGACAAAGATCAGCTTATCGCCGCAGGCCTGCCGGAGGGATTTAACTTCACGCTCGTCCGTGACAAAGACAAAAAGATCACCGGCTTAAAAGTCGAGACCCCCATGGGGGGTGGCGAGCTCAAAAAAGCAGAGGACGCCAAGCCTGTCGCAAAACCTGAGGCAAAGAAAGCCGAAGTCCCCGATGTGCTGGGTGTCTATGAGTCTGATGAGATCCAGGGAATGCGCATTAAAGGCGAGATGGTCTTTGAGAAGGGCAAGCTGCTCTTAAAGACCGAGGGCCAGCCTGATCTGGAAGTGAAGATCGGCAAGGACGACATGCTCACCACGACGCCTGAGATTCCCGATGTGACCTCCATGAAGCTCACGCGCGACAAAGACGGCAAGGTGATCGGAAGCGTGATCGAGACCGCTCAGGGCAAGCTGAACTTTACCCGCAAGACCTTCCCCAAGCCGGGCGGCGATGCGCCGAAAGCCGAAGCGGCAGCGGGCCTCCCCGATGTGCTGGGCAAGTATGAGGCAGAAGATCCTGCCAGCCCCGTAGCAGAGCTAGAAGTGCTCGCCAAGGAGGGCAAGCTGGTGATTATTGTCGAGGGTCAGCCGGAGATCAGCTTCACACTCGACAAGATGGACAACGTGGTGTCACCCAACTCGCCTGAGGGAATTACCTCCAAGTTCAGCCGTGACAAAGATGGCAAAGTCACGCACCTGATTGCAGAGACGCCCGTCGGCAAGCTCTCGTTTAAGCGCAAGACCTTCCCTAAGCCACCCGTGACGGAGAAAAAAGCGGACAAGCCCAAGACGGCGGACGCTGCCGATCCCATCGCTCGCCTGAAGGCTCTCGAAGGAATCTACACCAGCGACACGCCGGGGCTCCCCACCGTGACCATGCGCATCAAGGACGGCAAGCTCATGATCGAGGCTGACGGCAACCCGACAATCGAGGGGAAGCTCTCGGACAAGGATGAGCTGACCGGCGAGGGGCTGCCCGATGGCTTCACCGTCAAGGTCACCCGCGACAAAGACGGTAAGGTGACGGGCATGAGTATCAGCACTCCCATGGGCGATGCCAAGTTCACCCGTGCGCCGCTGAAATAGATCTCTCCTCCCCTCCCCCAACCTGTCTCCGCAGGGTTGGGAGGAGGGGCCGGGGGAGGAGGGTTTAATGACCAACTTCATCAACGGTGAGTGGGTGGCCAGCCAGAGTGGCGCGATGTTTGCGTCCACCAACCCCGCCAACACGGATCAAACTCTCGGACTCTACGCCCGCTCCGACCAGCACGATGTCGCGCTTGCCGTAGCGGCGGCGAAGGCAGCCTATCCTGCGTGGCGAAAGACTCCGGCTCCGGCGCGGGGGGCGCTGCTCACGAAGATTGGGCGGCTTCTGGAAGAGCGTAAAGAGGCGTTTTCTCAGGCGATGGTCGCGGAGATGGGAAAAGTTCTCGTCGAGGCACGCGGCGATGTGCAAGAAGCTATTGACATGGCGCACTACATGGCCGCGTTTGGGCGGCTCCCCAACGGCAGCGTGGTTCCCTCCGAGCGCCCCGATATCTACTGCTCCGCACGGCGTGTTCCCGTCGGCGTAGTGGGCCTTATCACCCCGTGGAACTTCCCGATTGCCGTCCCGACTTGGAAGATGTTCCCCGCCTTGCTGGCGGGCAACACCGTGGTCTGGAAGCCCGCTGAGGACACGCCGGGCATGGCCGTGATGCTCACGCAATTGCTTGCCGACGCGGGGATTCCCGCAGGCGTCGTGAACCTCGTCACGGGCTACGGCGAAGAGGCGGGCGCGGCCTTGGTGGAGGCCGAGGGCGTTTCCACGATCTCGTTCACCGGCTCCACTTCTGTCGGCAAGCAGATCGCGGGGCGCTGCGGGCAGCTCATGAAGCGAGTGAGCTGCGAGCTAGGCGGCAAGAACGCGATTGTGGTGCTCGATGACGCCGATATCGAGCTGGCGGTCAAGGGCTGCCTCTGGAGCTCGTTTGGCACCGCAGGCCAGCGCTGCACTGCCGCAAGCCGCCTGATTGTGGACAAGAAGATCAAGGCGCACTTCACCGAGCGCTTAGTCGCCGAGACGCTTAAGCTTCGCATGGCACCCGGTGCAGACCCCGATGCCCAGATCGGCCCGGTCGTGAATCGCACACAGCTAGAGCGCATCCATAGCTACATCGCCATTGGCCAGAGCGAGGGTGCTGTCGTGCTCACTGGCGGCATGCCCCTCACGGATGCGCCACTGGACAAAGGTTGCTTCTACGCCCCGACGATCTTCGACAACATGAGCCCGAGTATGCGAATCGCCCAAGAGGAGATCTTCGGCCCGGTCACGGGAATCATCGAAGTGGACGGCCTCGACGACGCCATCGCCATCGCCAACGGCACCGACTATGGTCTCTCACTCTCGCTCTACACCGCCAATCTGCGGCACGGGATGCGGGCCATGGAAGAACTCGAAAGCGGGATCGTCTACATCAACCTGCCCACCAGCGGCGCGGAGATCCAGCTCCCATTTGGCGGCATCAAGAACACCGGCAACGGCCACCGTGAGGCAGGCTGGATGGCGATGGACTGGTGCACCGAGTGGAAAGCCGCCTACATCAACTACGCCGAGGGCAGCGAGCTGGTACGGGCACAGATCGACGTGTGAGATCCCTCCTCCCCCAACCTGCCTCCGCAGGGTTGGCACCCAGAGGGTACCCGGGGGCTGGGGGAGGAGGGTTTGATGAATACAAAACACATCTTAGAGCTCAATCAAGCAGGGTTGCTGGCCGATGTTCTGGGGTTTGAGACCGACGAAGTCGCCGGTCAGACAGCAGGGAGCCATGTCTCGACGCTCTCAGGGCGGGAGTTTGTGGACTTCACGGGTGGGATTGCGGTGCACGCCTGCGGCCACTGCCACCCAAATGTCGTGGCGGCGATTCAGGCGCAAGCCGCACAGGTGCTGCACACGTCGGACACCATGCGCCACGCGCCACAGCTAGAGCTGGCGGACTTTCTACGCGGAAAGCTCGCAAGTGCTGGGGTGGAGAGTGCGGCGTTTGTCTTTATGAACTCCGGCTCTGAGAGCAACGATGGTGCGGCGAAGCTGGCGCTCAAAGTCACAGGGCGCAAGAAGCTCGTGGCGTTTGTGGGGGCGTTTCACGGACGGACGATGCTCTGCTCAGCACTGTCTAGGTCAAAAACGGCGCACTGGCAGTCTCTGGAGCCGTTTCTTACGCCACTCCGCCAGCATATTCTTCACGCCCCCGCCCCGCGCTGCGCCGGTTGCACGATGGACTCTCCAAGCTGCTGTAATGTCGGGCTGGAAGCACTCTTTGCGGAGTATGGTGACGATATTGCTGCTGTCTTCTTCGAAGCGCAGCAGGGCGAGGGTGGCTATCTACCAAGAACGCCCGAGTCGGGCAAGCGCCTGCGGGAGCTCTGCAATAAACACGGCGCACTGCTGATCGCTGATGAGATTCAGGCGGGAATGGGGCGCACCGGGCGCTGGTTTGCCTTCGAGCACCTAGGGATCGTCCCCGATATCGTGGTTTTTGGGAAAGCTGTCGGTGGTGGGATGCCGCTAGCAGGAATCGCGGCCCGTGCGGAGCTTCTCGCCCGCTGGACACCCGGCGAGCACGGCACCACGTTTGGTGGAAACCCGGTCTCATGCGCCGCCGGGCTGGCTGCCATGCGCCTAATGGACGAAGAAGGGCTTGTCGAGCGTGCGGCACGGCTGGGTGAGGAAGCCAAAGCGCGTCTGCGAAAACTCGTCGGCTCTCACGGTGTGGTAGATGTGCGCGGCAATGGCTTCATGCTCGGCATTGAGCTACGCACGCCCGAGGACAAGCCCGACTACGCACGCCTAGATATCCTTAAGGATGCCTGTCGCGAGCAGGACTTGCTCGTGCTCACCTGCGGCGCCAAGCTCGGCGACCCGAAGGCTGACTGCGCCGTAATCCGCCTGATCCCACCCCTCAACACGCCCGAGGATATTCTCTGGCATGGCATCGGGATTGTCGAGCGCGTGATCTCCGCCCCGTAAACGGAGCCCAGACGCCCCATTCCATGAGGCGATCAAGTCCGTGCCGTGACCGTCTCCTGGCCCCAGCGTGTGGCGTTCTGATAGTCCACCGTGCCATTCGCATCGGTTTTATAGCCACAGCGGCGGATCAGCTCATCGGCGGGCAAGAACGCATCGCCAGTAACTTTGAGCTTAGCAGTAAGCTTTTTCTCTAGGTCTGCCTGGACGGACTTCAGCGCGGGGTCGTTGACGCGATTGGTTTGTTGGTACGGGTCTTGCTCGTTGTCATAGAGGAGCCAGGGGCCGTTTAGGTCGCGGACATAGGTATAGCGAGCGGTGCGGACGCCTCGGTACTCGCGGCCTCCACTCTTGCGTACCCACTCCCCAAACGGGGCAGCGCAGAGAATCAGCGCCGCGTCATCGTCCCACTTGCGCTTGCCCTGCACCACGGAGGCTAGGTTACGCCCCTCCACGGTCTTGGGAACGGGGATTTCACAGAGCCCGAGGAGTGTCGGCATCAGATCGGGCGTGCTGATTGGGCCGTTTATGGTGCGTGCTTTCCCACCGGGGAGCCGGATTAAGAGTGGCACGCGGATGGACTCATCCCAAGGCTTTTGCTTTTTCAGCATGCCGTGGGAGTGCAGCATATCACCGTGATCGGATGTATAGACAAAGATGGTATTTTCGAGCTGCCCACTGGCCTTGAGTGCCGCGAGGAGCTTGCCCATGCACTGATCCAGCGCGTCAATGTGGGCGTAGTAGCCTGCATAGGTGCTCTTTGCCGCCGTGCGACTGGCCTCAGGGACATTGGGCCGAAATGTTAGTGTCTTGCCGTCATAGTGCTCCAAGAGATCTTCGGGGCACATGCGATATGGGTCGTGCGGTGGGCCAAATGAGAGGCAGAGCAGAAACGGCGTGTCTTTGGGCTGGCTTTTCACGTAGTCGATGGCCTCATCGGTCTGGGCGTAGGCATCGTAGCCGGGCCAGGTGCGTTTTTTAAGCTCGTCGCTCGCGTAGTACTCGGAGTGCTTATAGTTATGGGTGCACTCTAAAACGCGCCAGTGCTCAAAGCCTTGCCGTCGCTCTTTCGGGATTGGCTGATCACGGCCCGTGCCGTCTACGTGCCACTTCCCGATCCACGCCGTGTTGTAGCCTGCCTGTCCAAATGTCTGCGCCAGCGATGTGGCCTTTGTATTGAGCCTGAGGTCGTTGAGAAACAGCCCATGCGTAAGGGGATACTGGCCCGTGAGAAAGCTCGCACGCCAGGGAGAGCAGACGGGCATATTCGCGACGGCATGAGTGAAGTGCACACTCTCTGCCGCTAAACCATCTAAGTTTGGCGTCTTGACCTCTTTATTGCCCACGTAGCCGTGGTCACACCAGCGCCACTGGTCGGAGAACACAAAGACAACGTTTTTTTTCATTCGGGTCTTAAAACAATCCCTTCAATGCGATTTTGGATCAGAAACGGCTGGGCCATCATCAGCCGCCGTGCCACGTGCTGAGCCTCCGGCGTTGTTTCAATCCAGAGCACGCGGTAGCCCAGCATAGCAAGGCGTAGTGCTTCTTGGCCCCCCTCCACTTCAATTAAAGGCGGATTCAACGGATCGTCCAGTGCTGGCCACATTTCACCTAGTATACAACCCTCGCTATGATAATCGTCTTTTTGTTAAATCCCCCTAAACTCACCAGGAAAATTCGCCGACCATTCACATTGATAAAGGATATTTTGGATGGCGAATGTCAGAACCTGCCTTGAAGAGGTAATGAAACTAGAGGGGATTACCGGCGCAGTGTTGGTAGATCTCAAGAGCGGCAAGATGCTCGGGATTGTGGGAGATACCCCCAATCTCGACATTGAAGCCGCTGCCAACGCGGACTTGGTAAAAGCCAAGTTCAAAGTGCTCTCCTCTCTGGATAGCAAAGAAACGGTTGAAGATATTGTGATCACCCTTGGACAGCGCTATCAGCTCTTGCGTTGCCTTGGCGGTGCGCAGGGCTTGATGCTCTATCTCAATATGCATCGCCAGCTCGCAAACCTAGCGAATGTACGCCTCAAACTCAGCCAGCTTGAAGCGGAGCTGGTGATCTAAAGGAATCTCTTAGAAATGATTAAAGCAATAGTGCGAAAGGTGTGTGCCTAGAATGGCTGACTTGATTGGAATCATTGGCCTCGGAACGGGGGCTGCATTTGGTGTCGGGGGCCTGATGAGCTTTCTCAAGGGGAAGCAGCTTATGGCGGATGCCAACCGCGTGCGTTCGCGAAAATCCGCCAAAGAGAGTGAGAGCGAGGTAAGGCTGCGCGACCTTGAGCAGCAGTTTACGACCCGCGAGAAAAGCTTTCGGCAAGAGCTCGACGAGACAGACCGTCGCCTAAGAGAAGCAGATCAGCGTGCCGAGGCTCTCACCCAAGACCTTGCCACTCAAGTCGCTCGCGTGGGTAGCCTGGAGAGTCTCCAAAACACACTAGATGAGCAGAAAAAGCAGCACGAAGCTGAAAGGCTTAAGCTGAGCACGGCGCTGGAAGCCGCTCTTGCCCAAGGCTCTGGTGGCACCCCCGAAGAAGTCAGTGCGCTCCAGGAGCAGCTTGACGAGACCCGAAGCAAGCTCAAGGATATCGAGGCCAAGTCTGCCGATGCCGAAGCCCAGCTTTTAAAAGCGGAGACGCAGGCCGAGCAGCGCCTGAATAAGCTCACGCAGATGTCCGAGAAGCTGGCGCTGGAGCTCAAACAAACCAAGGACGCACTTGCAGCGGCGGAGAGTAGCACGGGCAGCGATCCCGCCTCGTCCTCCTCCCTCTCAGGCTCCGATGTCTTTCTCAGCGCCCTTGTGGAGTCGTCGTACGATGCGGTCTGTGTGATGGACGAGCACGGGAAGATCATTACCTGGAACCGCGCTGCCGAGGGAATCTACGGCTACGATAGTGCCAGTGCCCTGGGAATGCCAGCGAGCCTATTGGTCGCTCACGACAGCCGTGAGAGCTTCCAAAAAGCCATTAATCTACTCGAAGGCTCACAGCATCCCCGCGCTCTGGATATCTACGGTGTCCGTCGGGACGGCAGTGCGTTCCCCGTGGAGGTGGTTCTGGCAACCTGGCAAGACGATGTCACGGGCGAGAAACGCTCCGTTGTGGTGACCCACGATGTCTCCGAGCGCCGCCAAGCGGAGGCCATGCGCCGCGATAAAGAGGCCGCCGAAGAAGCCAACCGTGCCAAGAGCCAGTTCCTGGCCAACATGAGCCACGAGCTACGTACCCCGCTCAACGCCATCATCGGCTTCTCTGAGATCCTCCACGACCGCACTTTTGGTGAGCTGACTCCCAAACAAGAGCGCTATGTCGGCAATATTCTCTCGTCGGGGCGGCATCTCTTGCAGCTGATCAACGACATTCTGGACCTCTCCAAGATCGAGGCGGGCCGTGTCCAGCTAGAGTATGCCGCGTTCTCGCCGCTCACGGCAGTGCGAACCGTGGATAACTTGGTGAAGGCACTGCTCCAGAAGAAAAATATCACGCTGGAAGTCGAGGGAGGCACCAGCTTGCCACCGCTTATCGCCGATCAGGCCAAGTTCAAGCAAGTTCTCTATAACTTAATCTCCAACGCCATCAAGTTCACTCCCGAGAACGGCAATGTTATGGTCGCGCTCTCCACGGCAGGCAATGGCACACTTCTCCAAGTGGATGTCAAAGACACGGGTATTGGCATCAAGCAAGAGGATCAAGATCGTATCTTCCGCGAGTTTGAACAAGTGGATAACTCCTACTCTCGTCAGCAGCAGGGCACCGGTCTTGGGCTGGCGCTGGTCAAGAAGTTTATCGAGATGCACGGTGGACGGATCTGGGTCAGCTCCGGGGGCGAGGGTAAGGGAAGCACCTTTAGCTTCACCGTTCCCTTTAGCCCAGAGGGCTCGGGGCCTAGCCCGGAGCGTGGCCGTACGACGCGAACCCCAAAGGCAGAGCCAGCTGTATCCGCAAACGCAAAGCCGATGGCCCTCGTGGTGGAAAGTCACGCAGCCTCGGCAGAGCTACTCACCCACCGGCTCCAAGAAGGCGGCTACGATGTGGCAAGGGCCAGCAATGGGAAAGCGGCACTCACTCTCGCCCAGGAGCTCAAGCCCAGCGTGATCACCCTGGAAGTCGAGCTAGAGGGGGAAGATGGCTGGGAGGTTCTTCGTCAGCTCAAGGCCGACGAGACCCTCAAGAGCATCCCCATCGTCGTGGTCTCGGAGACGAAAGACTCGGAGCGTGTTCATGCACTAGGGGCTGCTGCGTCTGTGGCCAAGCCTGTGGAGGCGGAGACACTCTTGCGCACCCTCACCGATGTGCGGCCGCATAACCCGTGCCAGTCTCTGGCCCAACGAAACGAGACGGAGAAAGATCGTGTCTGAAAAAAAGATACTGGTTGTGGAAGACAATCCCGTCAATATGGAGCTGGTAACCGATCTTCTGGAAGTGGCAGGCTTTGACTTTGTCAGCGCCATGACCGCGGAAGAAGGCATCCGACTCGCCGAAAAAGAGCTTCCTAATCTCATCCTGATGGACATTCAGTTGCCCGGAATGGATGGCTTAGAGGCGACCCAGCTCCTGAAGCAAAACCCGAAGACACGGCACATTACCATTGTCGCTCTCACGGCACACGCCATGAAGGGTGACGAGGAGCGGGCGCTGGCGGTGGGCTGTATTGGCTATATCACCAAGCCCATCAATACCCGGACATTCCCGAACTTAGTCAAGGAGTTTTCCGAGTCCGCCCTTGAAGCCCCGATGCTCCTAGACACCCTAGACGAGCCTCTGGTACTGGTAGTCCATGGACAAGAGCCACACGCTCCCACGACTCTTCTGGCGATGGATGAAGCGCCTCTGATGATGGAGATGGAGGCAAGCGGCAATGAGTCGTTCCTAACCCTCATGACCGAGAGCAGTGCCCCCGTGGTGCTGGAGCTCGTGAGCATGGTGGAGGTGGAAGGCGCACCGCTGGAGCCCATCTTACTTAACTTCGAGGAGCTTGAGCAAAGCAGCGTTCCGCCTCTGGAGCTTGTCTCCGAGGACTCTGTGCTGCCTCTGGAGCGGGTTCAGATACCCGAGCCTGCACCCGCTCCACTCACTGCCCCTGAGGTGAAGATTCCACGACCGACAGCTCCCCTACCCAGCAAGCGCCGTAAGCGTGGGCTGAGCTTTGCCACAGCGACTAACACCCCCACCAAGCTCTTAGTGGTAGATGACGATGAGATCAACCGGGAGATGCTCTCAGCGATGCTGCGCACGCTGGGCTACGACTCAGACTTGGTGAGCAGCGGCCCTGAGGCACTGGAGAAGCTCAACACAAACTACGACATGGTTCTCCTGGACTACATGATGCCCTCGATGGATGGGGTCGAGGTTTGCAAGCGCATCCGTGAGGAGTCCCGCTTCAACGATATCCCGATCGTGATGGTGACGGCGCTCTCCAGCAAAGAGGACCGCCTCCGCGCCGTGGAAGCGGGTGCCAATGACTGGATCTGCAAGCCCGTGGACCGCACCGAGCTTCAGGTGCGTGTGGCATCGCTCCTGAAGATGAAACGCGCTCAAGACGACCTCAAGAAGCACCAGAAAAGCCTGGAAGAGACCGTCCGGAGCCGCACTTCCGAGCTACGCAATGCCATGGAAGAGGTCAAGGAGTCCCAAGAGACCGCACGCCGCGCCGCACTGGATGCGATGCAGCGCATGGCCTACACCGCCGAGTTCCGTGAGGGACCGACCGCCGCCGCGCACATCCGTGCTGTGGGTCAGTACAGCAGTGTTCTGGCGCGGGCCATGGGCCTGAACGACGATGCCGCAGAGCTTCTGCTCTACGCCAGCCAGGTGCACGATATCGGCCTGCTCGCCATTGAGGACAGCATTGTCAACAAGAAGAGCAAGCGCGACGAGTACGAAGAGTCGGTCTACCGCCAGCACGCGATTCTGGGAGCACGTCTGCTCTCCGGGTCACCGTCGGAGCTGCTACGCGCCGCCGAGCTGATCGCCCTCTCGCACCACGAGCGCTGGGATGGCCGAGGCTACCCACAGGCTCTGGAAGGGAACGAGATCCCCCTCTATGGCCGGATAGTCGCTCTGGCGGATCACTTCGACCAGTGGACCAGCTACAACCATAAAAAGCGTGCGCTTACCAACGAGGAAGCCAAGAAGAAGCTCAAAGAAGAATCGGGCAAGACCTTCGATCCCACCCTTGTCGAAGCCGCTCTGAAGAACTTTGATGAGCTTGTCGAGTGGCAGCGCCGCTTCCGCCGTGCGGAGGAGCCGCCAGACGACCTACCGATCAGCGCGATCTCCTACGCCGTTTGAGAGAAGCATAAAGACTACCACCCCTGCCCCGCCGGAAAACTCCGACGGGGCTTTTTCGTAAGCGGTACTTCGTCATGCCGGGATGATCTCCGTCCATACTCTCATGGGTGGCGCGTCGCTCTTGCTCACTTCTCAGCATTGCGAACTTTCGCCTTGCCGAAGAGCTTGACTTCCAACTGTTCCCAGAGCTTAGGATTTGTGACCACTAATTTGGAAGCGAGTCCTTCAGCGATCAACTCACCCTCCCCTTGCCTTTAGGTGAGGGGCCGGGGGAGAGGTTTGCTCGCGGTACAATACTTCCCGTGGAATACATCAAGATTAAACGGGCGCTGCTCTCCGTCTCCGACAAGACCGGAGTCGCCGAACTGGCGTAGGTACTGGCGTCGCGTGGGGAATTAGGCGGCTTTGGGGCGGGGTGTTGTGCTCTCGCGGTGTGTGATGTACTCGGCGAGCTGACGCTCTAACTTCTGGATCATCACTTCCACCCCCTCGGCTTCAAGGCGACGAAGCTCAGGGTCGCCGGTTTTTTCCGCGAGAAGGCTGTCACGAAGCGCGTAGAGGCGCACGATGCTCTCATGGGTGGCGCGTCGCTCTTGCTCACTTCTGAGCATTGGGAACTTTCGCCTTGCCAAAGAGCTTGATTTCCAACTGTTCCCAGAACTTAGGATTTGTGACCACTAATTTGGAAGCGAGTCCTTCAGCGATCAACTCATCCAATTTCGGTTGGTGTTTCCGTCGAGCTGGCGCAGGCGCTGGCGGCGCGTGGGGTGGAGCTGGTCTCTACTGGCGGGACGGCCAAAGCGCTCAAGGACGCAGGACTGGCGGTACGCGCCATCGACGAGCTGACGGGCTTTCCCGAGATGCTGGAGGGGCGGGTCAAGACCCTGCACCCCAATGTCCATGGCGGGATTCTCGCCGATCGGGACAAGCCGGAGCACTTGGCGACTATCGCGGAGCATGGGATCGGGCCGATTGACCTGGTCGTCGTGAACCTCTACCCCTTCGCCAAGACCATCGCCAACCCCGATGTCACCCTGGAGGACGCGATTGAGAACATCGATATCGGTGGCCCCGCGATGGTGCGCTCCGCCGCCAAGAACCACCAGGGCGTCGCAATCGTGGTCGATCCCACCGACTACGCCCAGCTTCTGTCTGAGAACGACGGCGACGGCGTGAGCCTGACCCTGCGGCGCAAGCTGATGGCCAAGGCCTACGCCCACACCGCCGCCTACGATAGCCTGATCGCCAGCTACTTCGAGAAGCAGTTTGCCCCCCCCGCCCCCAATTCTGGGGGAGCCAGTGTTACTCTGCCGAGCACGCTGCGCCTGAGCTTCGAGAAAGTCCAGGATTTAAGATACGGCGAGAACCCGCACCAGGTGGCAGGCTTTTACCGTGACTCCCCCAATCTTGGGGGCGCGGCGACCACGGAAGCGTGTATCGGCAACGCTACCCGCCGCGATGACTCGGGGAAAGAGGTCAGCTTCAACAACCTCTACGACCTCGATGGCGCGCTGGAGCTGGTCAAGGAGTTCCCCGATGCCCCGACCGCGGCGATCATCAAGCACGCCAACCCGTGCGGCTGCGCCCAGGGCGCGACGATCGCCGAGGCGTTTGTGCGCGCCCGTGAGGCCGACACGATCAGCGCCTTTGGGGGGATTCTCGCCATCAACCAGAAATTTGACCTTGCGCTGGCAGAGCAGATAGTCGGACTAAACAACTTCCTAGAGTGCATTGTCGCGCCAGACTACGACGAGGCAGCGATCAAAAAAGTGGTCGGTGGCAAGAAGTGGGGCGCGAACCTGCGCCTGCTGCAAGTGACGGGGATCGCGGGGCCGGGTAAGGACGGCTATCTCCTCAAGCAAGTGGTCGGCGGGATGCTGGTCTCCACCCGCGACTACCGTCCGCTGAGTGAGAGCGATCTGGTCGTCAAGTCCGAGCGCCAGCCTACCGCCGATGAGCTCTCGGAGCTGCTCTTTGCCTGGCGCTGCGTCAAGCACATCAAGAGCAACGCGATTGTGATGACCAAGGGCCGCGCGATCCGTGGAGTTGGGGCAGGACAGATGAACCGTGTCCGCTCCGTGCGCCTCGCGGTCGAGCAAGCCGGTGAGCACGGCCCCGGCTCGGTGCTGGCCAGCGATGCCTTCTTCCCCTTCCCCGACGGCCCTGAGGTCGCGGCAAAGGCAGGTGTCACGGCGATCATCCAGCCCGGTGGCTCGGTAAAAGACCCGGAGACGATCGCGCTGTGCAACCAGTACGACATCGCCCTCGTCTTCACCGGCGTCCGCCACTTCCGGCATTAATCGCCGCCCCGTGAACGGGGCGTCAAGTAGCACTTCGTGCTGTAAAGCCCGTGCCGGGCTGCTGGATTTCCCAGCCCGGCACGGGCTTCGCGGCGGAGGAACGACGCCACTTCACGTCTTCTTCAGGAGGCGGTCAGCGCGGCCTCGGCCTCATCGGTCCAGAACTGACCGTCGCGGAGCTTCTCGTAGACGGTGGGACGTACGGTCTTGAGGTCGGGGAGCGCGGTGAGTGGTAGGTTCTCGATGTGAGGATAGATCACGGTCTTGCCTGCGAAGCGGCTGTTCTTCACGGCGGCGAGGCCTTCCGCGAAGGTTTCAAGACCGCCAATCGCCGCGAGGGAGTCGCCCGTGGCAAGAGTTCCGGCTTCGAGTTTCTCTTTGACCGCGTACATATCGGCGATACTGGAGCCCGACGTCCCCACGATCCGCACGTTCTTGAAGCAGATATCCGAGACATCAATCGTCGCGGTGGTGCCGCGTGCGACTCCCGCGAAGACATTGAGCACGCCGCTGTCGGCTAAGTACGGAAAGCTCTGCTCGATGGCCTCGATGCTGGGCACCATCACCACGATATCATCGAAGCCCTCGGGCGCGATGGCTTTTAGGTCGGGCTCAGGGCCGGTGCGGACATTGCAGAGAATCAGCTCGACCCCGCGCTCTTTCGCCAGCGAGCCAAACCGATCCGCAACGGCTTGCAGGCGGGCATCGTGGCGATCGGTGATGAGCAGCACGCGCGGCGGCTCGGGGAGCGCGAGCGCACGCTGGGCATGCATCATCCCCATCGGCCCGGCAGCCCCGATAAACCACGAAACCCCGCCGCCTAGAATCTCGTTGCGAGAGTTTTCTTTCGGCCCGATATAGGCGTGGCCATCGTAGTGCACCCGGCCTACATCCACCGCCACAGGGCGTGTGAGCGGCTTGTCGAAGTTAAGCAGCGCGACCCCGTTTTTGGTGAGCGTTTTTGCCTGCGCCTCGAACTCTTCGGGAGTCGGCGTGGTGTCAAAGCGCAGGGTCGGCTCCGTGCCATGCACCCAGCGATATGATGCCTCCACGCAGGCCCAGGGCTCGACAAGTGCGCCCTCCGCATCATTAGAAGTGGCATCGAGTGGCAGTAAGTAGCAGCCCTCGTCGCCGTCGAGCAGCTCGCTCCCGATCAGCCCGTACTGGCTCATCCCACCCGTGATCGCGTAGCCGTAGGCCACATTCGTGCCCTTGTAGTAGACATCGGCCTGGACAATAAAGCGATCCCCAACAGCAAAGCGATCCGTGCGATTCTCGCCCACGGCAACGACGGTCAGCGTCACCTCATGGCCCATCACCACGGGGTTATTCGCCAGATCACGCCCGGTTAAACGCGGGTGCTCGCCGCCGAGATTGATGATCTTAATGTCAGAAAAACAGATACCACACGCATCGTGGCGTACGAGAATCTCATCGGGGCTAGGCAGCTCCAGCGGCACCGTTTCGAGCCGGACACTCTCCAGCCCCGCGCCATAGAGATGCCAGCGCTTGTAGGAAGTCGGTAGGTTCACAGACTATTGTAGCGCATAGCATACATGCGATAGAATGTGCCCATGGGAAGTGCGATTCTGGAGCGCAGGACACGCATCACAGCGGAGGGAAACCTGCTTTTAAACCTACCTGAAGCCCTGCGTGGTCAGGAAGTCACAGTTCAGGTGCGCTCGTCCTTGCCTACTACAGAAACGGAACTTATCGCGGAGATCAACCGCCCTCTGTCACTTGCGATCCGCACACGCTACGAAGCGATGATGGAAAAACGTCGTGCAGAAACTCTCAGTCCAAGCGAGTACGATGAGCTTCAAAGCTTGACAGACACCGTCGAAGGCGACCATTTACGGCGCTGGGAAAACCTTGCCAAACTCGCAAGTTTACGTGGTGAAAACGCTCTGGAGGCTGCTGCTCGTTTTAGCTTACTTCCCAAAAACTAATGGCTGTTTCAGAACAACTACGTCGCGAGGTTGTCACCAGAGCAAACCACCTTTGCGAGTATTGCCGTTGCCATGCAAGTTTCTGTCCGTATCCGTTCTCCGTTGAACACATTCACCCCGAGTCGCTCGGTGGAAAAACACTCTTAGCGAACCTGGCCTACTCTTGTCAAGGCTGTAATAACGCCAAATACAACTTCATCGAAGCAAAAGATCCACTGACAGATCAGTTTGTCCCACTCTACAACCCACGAACGGATCTATGGCCAACGCACTTTCTCTGGAGCGATGATGGTTTGGAACTGATTGGCATCACACCCACAGGCCGTGCAACCATTGAACGGCTTCGTCTCAACCGGGAAAACGTCGTCGGCTGGCGTCGAATGGCGGTTGCGTTTGGTATTCATCCACCAAGCTAATGTTCAGTGAATATGCGATCCGACATGGAGAAAAGCGTACTTATCCGTTATGACTAATCCCGTCACCATGGCTACTTCCTGAGACTGAACCTGAGTATGCTCCCTGGTGGCTTATGCCATCGTGACCATTGCTCTCGTTCATGGCATGTTCATGATCTAAGGCTCTCTGGTAGTTGATGGTCTGAATCGTGGCTTCGCTAAGAAGGCCAGGCGACATACTCCTACCAGAACTGCGACACCCAATAACATCCAGAGACAGACAGACATTGACGGTTTCCCC
>JAPLCP010000177.1 GCA_026392155.1 Armatimonadota bacterium
GCGCTCTCCAACTACTCCGCGGATCAGACCAAGCTCGCTCTGGCCGTCTGTGAGGCAAATGGGTTTGTGAAGCCCATCTTGCACCAGCCGAGCTACTCGCTGCTCAACCGCTGGATAGAGAACGGCCTGACCGATGTCTGCGGCGAGAAAGGCGTCGGGCTGATCGCCTTCTGCCCACTTGCACAGGGACTTCTCACCAACAAGTATCTGGGCGGCACGATCCCCGAAGACTCCCGCGCCAAGCAGCCGTCGGGCTTTCTCAAGGAGTCCGCCGTGACCCCTGAAGTGCTTGCCAAGCTAGAGAAGCTCAACGCCATCGCCGCAGACCGAGGCCAGACCCTGGCTCAGCTCTCGCTCTCCTGGGTGCTCCGCGACTCCCGGATGACCTCGGCTCTGATCGGAGCCAGCCGTCCCGAGCAGATCACGGAGAATGTCAAGGCCGCAGAGAAAACAAAATTCGCCGACGATGAAATCGCGGCGATTGAAGAGGCTCTGAAGTAATCAATACCCCTGGGGATCTTGCCCTCCCCAGGGGTATTTTTCGTTAGCGCGGTGCCTGTGCTCCGGGCGGAGGCCCGGCGTTGGCTTTTTGCATGGCCGCTGCCGCCTCGGGAGGCATGGGCTGACCAAGTGGCTTGCGCATGTTGTCTTCTTCCTGCTTGCTCATGGCTTTATCTGCATCCGGCTGACAGCCCACAAGCAGTAGACCAACTAAAAGAGTCACAAAGATCGAGAACTTTTTCATAGACATTCCTTTACCTAGTTACGGTAGGCATTCCACATATTATCCAGTGGACGTGTATTCGGATTTGGATTGGTTTGACGAGGATCCATAGACTTCACGTGGCCGTCTGCAAAGGCAAAGTTAGCCTTCTCTTGGTGCCGGGGAATAATGGAGCCGTACTGGCCCGTAGGATCCGTGATAGGCTTAGCGGCTACAGAGCCATCTGGGATTAGACTAGGCGAGCCTGAGCCATCCCACCAGTTGACACCTGTTACCATCGCACCTGGCCCCCACATGAGGACGTTTCCTGGTGCCGTAGAGACCGTAGGAGCACCGGACCAAGCATGATGACGCTCCGCAAGCAGAATGGTCTCGGCCGGACGGTTTACGGCAGCTTGTCCGGTTGTGGTGCGGCCCATCCAGCTCTGTGACATACCCATGAGACCAAACACAGACCAGTTCGATCCGTCCCACTGCATCAGCCCATTGGAGACATAGGTCAAGCGCTGCCCTGCCCAAGAAAAACCAGCTGGGGTTGTTTGTGAGGCGCTGTCGCTTGGGCAACGGAAGACCTGGAGATTTTTAACGTAGGGAGCCGTCGTCCTATACCAGGTGCAGTCCCACCAGTCCTGCTGAAGTCCATTGGGGAACTGCTCATCATAGTCTTGCGTGTACATCAGCACCCCAAGCGAGAGGTTTTTCATATTGCTCACACAAGAGATCGCGCGAGCCCGCTCACGGGCTTGTGCAAAAACCGGGAAGAGGATCGCGGCTAGAATAGCGATAATAGCAATAACGACGAGGAGTTCGATGAGCGTAAAGGCGCTCTTATTAGTGTCTTTCTGTGACATTTTTTTTAACCTTTCAGGGTTGTTTTTGGGCCACGGGGCCCGTTGTCTCCCGCACGATCAGTTCCACCGGAAGAACCCGGCGGCACTCTTCTGCAGGGGCACCTTGGATCAGACGATCCACAAATGTTGCTGCCAGCTCTCCGACCTGCAGCCCGGGCTGTCGCACGGTTGTCAGGCCAGTGCTCCCGCTGGCAATAGGAGCATCGTCAAAACCAATGAGCGAGAGCTGATCGGGCACAGAGATGTTATGTGCCGCAAAGAACTCTAACCACATCATCGCAAAACCGTCGTTGCCGGCAATCAGCGCAGTGGGCGGCTCAGCGAGAGCCTGCCATGCCTGCCAAGTCGGCAAGAGTGGCGCATGGTACTCCTCGGGTACCGCACAGAGGCTAACATCCGTATGTGCTCCGAGCTCCCGACAAGACGCCTTGTATGCGGCACAACGCTCGTTAAAGTCCTCAGAGTTCAGTGGCGAGTAGTAGGCGATCCTTCGGTGGCCCAGTGCGATAAGATGCGCGACAGCTTGCCAGATTCCGCTGACATTATCCACTTTTACGTATCCCACACCCGCAGGGACTTCGGACTGGTAGAGAGTCACGGTTGGCAAGCCCGCTCGCGCCAAGCTTTCCAGAGTCGTGTCTTCTAGCTCATGCGGAACCAAGATGGCACCATCGACCCGACCATCCAGCAAGACCGTGCCTAGATCCCGCCCTGGACAGCGTGAGTAGAGCAGCATATCGGTCTGTAGCGCGGCAAGGCCATGCGAGACTCCCGTTAAGAGTGCTAGATCCACGCTTAAAATGCCTGTTTCGCGTACCGGCCAAGTCAATAAGCCGACGGTTCCCGTCCGCCCACTCTGAAGGGAGCGAATCAGTGCATTCGGGGCAAAACGTAGCTCTTCTGCGGCACGAGCGACCGCGGCCCGTGTCTCGGTGGAGATACGCCCTTGGTTGTTGAGTGCTTTGGAGGCAGTCCCCACAGAGACTCCCGCCTGCGCTGCAACATCACGAATTGTCGGAAGCCGCCTAGCCATTTTAAAAAACTATGTTTCCTAAGAAAACACTACCCTACGACGGTTGAAAAACTATGTTTCTCAATTCTATCGCAGCCATTTTTACTTGTCAAGGCTCACGAGAGATCGTGCTATACTAAAGATACTCATGACTCCTTTGCTCCGTATTGGCCACGGCTACGATATTCACCCTTTTGCCGAAGGCCGTCCCCTCTGGCTGGGCGGTGTGCACTTCCCCGATTCTCCCATCGGCTTGGCGGGACACTCCGATGCCGATGTGCTCCTCCATGCCCTCTGTGATGCGCTTCTGGGAGCGGCGGGATTAAGCGATATCGGCAAGTACTTCCCGCCCTCAGATATGCGCCACAAAAATCGCCCCAGCATTGAGTTTGTTGGTGAGGTGCGAGTTCTTCTGCTGGAGCGTGGCTGGCGGATCGGCAATGTAGATGTCACCGTGATCGCCGAGGTTCCCAAGATCGGGCCACGCGCCGAGGAGATGAAGACCGTGATCGCCGATGCACTTCAGATCTCTCCGATGGCCATTGGTATCAAGGCTACTACGAACGAAGGACTGGGCTTTGTGGGGCGCGGCGAGGGAATCTGCGCTCATGCGGTCGCACTGATTTACCAGGAGGAATTTCCGGGCTCTTAACCGAAACTTATTACTGGAGGTTATTCACCATGCAAGTTCAGGTTCGCGGCAAAGGAGTCGTAATCACGGACGCTCTGCGGGACTACGCAGACAAGAAAGTCAACAAGCTCTCGAAGCACTTCGCCACGCTTCAGACCGCCACGGTCACCCAGAGCGTTCACGGCAAACACCATCGGGTTGAGGTTCAGCTGGAAGGCGATGGAATTCTTCTACGTGGGGAGTACGGCTGTGAGGACATGTACGCCGCTATTGACCATGTTGTCGATAAGCTTGAGCGCCGGATGTCCAAGTACAAGGAGCGTCACAAGTGGCACCAGCGCGGCAACCACCATGAGCACGACTCGCCTCGACACATGCCCACAGCAGCTGATGACGAAGCCGATGACGATGACGGCAAGGTTCTGCGGCGCAAGCGCTTTGCCATCAAGCCACTCACGGAGCTGGAGGCGGTGGCCCAGATGGAGCTCCTCTCCCATGATTTCTTTGTTTTTGAGAACGCCGACACCGGCCAAGTGAGCGTCCTCTATAGACGGGCGGATAAAAACTACGGTATCCTAGAGCCCGAACGATAACAAAACTAGAAACAGCCCCGAAGTTACTCGCGTTACTTACCGGGGCTGTTTTTCGGGGAGCTTGATTAGTGAAAGTTGGAATCTTAACCGGCGGGGGCGACTGTCCCGGCCTCAACCCGGCGATCCGGGGCGTGGTGTACCGCGGAATGGACTTTGGTTTCGAGTTTGTCGGGATCGAAGAGGGCTGGCGTGGGCTGGTCAAGGGAATGTACCGTCCGCTGGGCCTAAACGATGTCGAGGAGATTATCTACCAGGGCGGCACGATGCTGGGCTCCTCGCGCACCAACCCCTTTAAAAAAGGCGGCGAGAAAGATTTAGAGGCCGTGCTCGCTAATATCAAGTCTGCAGGCTTTGATGCGATTGTAGCCTGTGGCGGCGAGGACACGCTGGGTGTGGCCGCGAAGCTCTTCCGTGATCACGGCGTCCCGACCGTGGGCGTCCCCAAGACCATGGACAACGATCTGTCGGGCACGGACTTCACGTTTGGTTTTGATACGGCAGCAGCCGTCGGTTTAGATGCCATTGATCGCCTCCGCGACACGGCCCGCTCCCACCGCCGCGTGATGGTGCTCGAAGTGATGGGCCGCCACGCAGGCTGGGTCGCCTGGTATGTCGGAGTTGCCGGTGGCGCGGACTGGGTCACCCTTCCTGAGGAGCCACTAGACGTCGACGCGATGATCGCGCACCTCAATGCGATCAAGGCGCGCGGCAAGAAATACGGCCTCGTGGTCTGCTCCGAGGGCACCGAGCTTCCTGCGGTAATCGGCGATGAAAAAGCCGTGGACGACTTTGGCCATGTGAAGCTCTCGGACCGCAGCGTCGGTGAGTATGTCGCCAGCATCATCAGCGAGAAAACCGGCTGGGAGAGCCGCCACGCAGTTGTGGGCCATGTCCACCGTGGGGGCGCTCCGACCCTCTTTGACCGTGTGCTGGGCATGCGCGTCGGAATGAAGGCTGCAGAGCTGGTCAACGAGAAGCAGTTCGGCCAGATGGCGGCCCTCGTCGGCACCGAAGTCAAGGGCGTGGACATCGTCGCCGCCACGTCGGTGCTGAAAGTTGTTCCCCCGCAGCTTATCGAGCTGATGAAGACCACGTTTAAGTAAAAATTGCCGGTTTAGAGTGTCCCGCCGATTAGAACGGCGGGACTGGAGAGCTAAAGCTACAAAGGCCGTTCCGGCCATTCCCTATTTCATGGGCGGAACGCCCTTCGTAGCCGAAGGCTCTAAAGTACCGCCGTTCTAATCGGCGGTATCTCCAGCCCCCCGCTCTAACCGGTGTGGCTATCATGAACCAACCACTCGCCCTCTCCATCACTCTTCTTGCCTTTCTGAGCCTTGCCATGCCTGAAGCCAACGCCCAAGCCCCTACGGTCCCTGCTCCCTTTGAGCTCACCCGCGTCTTAGATATCGAAAAGCGCCGTGCCGTTGAGGTGGCAGTCAATCCCTCAGACGTGAGCCTGAGCTGCGATGTGCTCGTGATCGGTGGCGGACTAGGCGGCGTCGCGGCAGCCGAAGCGGCGGCGAAGCGCGGCTTCTCCGTGGTGATTGTCGAGCCCACCCGGATGCTCGGCGGACAGCTCACCAGCCAGCTCGTGCCGGTCCCCGACGAAAACTCGCATGTCGAGAAAGAGCCAGGGCCCTCGACCAAGACCTACCGTGCCCTTCGGCAGGCCGTGCGCGATCACTACAACGCCCAGCCCGGCGTGAAGCCCGGCGCGGGAAAGAATATTGGCGACTGCTGGGTCAGCCGCGTTTCTGGCCTGCCCGATGTCTGGGAGAAGGCCATTAAAGACCGGCTTGCGGCCTACCCTCCACGAAGAATTCTGATGCGCCACCAGCTGCGCTCGGTCACGCGCTACTCGGGGCAGGAGCGCATCAACTACGCCGATATCGCCGATCTAGAGACGGGCAAGATCATCCGAGTCGGTTGCCAGTTCTTGCTAGACGCCACCGAAGATGGCTCGGCGCTCGCCCTGGCGGGCTCCCCGTTTCGCCTTGGACAGGAGGCGCTCTCCGAGTTTGGCGAGTCGCTCGCGCCGGAGACGGCCAACCCAAGCTGGGTGCAGAGCTTCACGTATTGTTTCCTGATGGAGTGGCAAGCGCAGCCCGGCCCGACACTGGAAAAACCCGCCGAGTACGACTACTTCAAGAGCTTTGGCGACTACACGCTCGACTATATCTACCGCGATAAAGCCGAGCCCTACTCCGTGACCTACAAAGTTCTGGACAAAGCGCAAGCCAATGGCCGCAGCTATCTCCCCTTCTGGACCTACCGGCGGCTCATCGCCTCCTCCAGCTTCACCGAGAAAAAATCGCCCGTTGGAGACCTAGCCCTCATCAACTGGCGCGGCAACGACTTCCATGAGGAGAGCTATCTCGACAAGCCCGTGGACGAGCAAGTGCGCATCCTGGAGCGCGGCCTGAACTTCGCCAAGGGCTTTGCCTACTGGCTCCAGACCGAGTGCCCGCGCGACGATGACCCGACTAAGCTAGGCTATCCCGAGATGCAAGTCCCAGCAGACGGCGGCTGGGCAATCCACCCGTATATCCGGGAATCGCGGCGCTTGCAGGCTCGCACGACCCTCACCCAGAACCACCTGCGCTCGACCGATCCCGCCGCCAAGTGGGGAACGGCGTTCGAGGACTCCGTGGGGTGCGCTCTCTACGCCATGGACATCCACCCGAGCAAGGGCGAGCCGCCCCTGCTCTCGGTCGCGCTCCCCTACCACCTGCCCCTCGGCGCGTTTCTCCCCGCGTCCGGCCCGACCAATATCCTGCCCGCCGCCAAGAACTTCGGAGCCAGCCGCCTCGCCCTCGCGTCGGCCCGCATGCACCCCACGGAGTTTCTGGCCGGAGAGATCGCCGGGACGCTGGCCGCCTTCTGCCTGGAGAAGAACCTACGCGACCCCAGCGCCGTCCACGACTCCCCCGCGCTTCTGGCCGAGTTCCAAGCACGTCTCAAAGTCCAAGGCGTCCTGCTCCGCTGGGACGAGATTCTGTAAACCCGTAGCCGCCGGTTGAAACCGGCGGCTGCTGTAAAAGCAGATCAACAATCCTCCCCGTGCGATTCTAATTTTTTGAGAACCCGTAACAGATAGCCAGACCATGCATTGCTCTAGCTGTCATACACCAAAGGTCGTGGTAGAGTTCGAGGCATGACTGTGATTGACCTTCGTAGCGATACCGTGACCCGCCCGACACCAGCGATGCGTGAGGCGATGCTGGCCGCGCCTGTCGGGGACGATGTGTGGGGCGACGACCCCACCGTTCTGGAGCTGCAAGAGAGACTCGCCGCGCTCTCGGGGAAGGCGGCGGGGCTGTTTCTGCCGACGGGAACCCAGAGCAACTTGGCGGCACTGATGGCCCACTGCGAGCGCGGCGATGAGTATATTGTCGGGCAGCTTGCGCACACCTACAAGTACGAAGGCGGTGGTGCCGCCGTGCTGGGCTCGATCGTGCCACAGCCTATCGAAAGCGAGCCCAATGGCTCACTACCGCTGGCAAAGATCGCTGCCGCGATCAAGCACCATGGGCCAGGAATGGGGGCGCACTATGCCCGCACGAGGCTCCTCACGCTGGAGAACACGTTTCATGGCCAAGTCGTCCCGCGCGACTACCTCAAAGCGGCGACAGACTTTGCCCATAGCCGTGGGCTGGCGACGCACCTAGACGGCGCACGGGTCTTCAACGCTGTGGTCGCGCAGGGCATCACGCTGACTGAGGCATGCGAAGGTTTTGACTCGGTCTCGATCTGCCTCTCGAAGGGCCTCGGCGCTCCCGTCGGCTCCGTGCTCGTGGGCTCTGCGGAGCTGATCGAGCGCGCCTACCGCTGGCGCAAAGTGCTGGGCGGCGGCATGCGCCAGTCGGGGATTCTGGCGGCGGCAGGCCTCTACGCCCTGGAGCACAATATTGCCCGCCTCGCCGATGACCACGCTAACGCCAAGCTGCTCGCCGATGGGCTAGCTGCTCTTCCTATTCCCGTAAGCTACGCCACCAACATGGTCTTTGCCACATTCCCCGAGGCCCACTGTGAGCCACTCGAAACCTATCTCGCCGAGCGCGGGATGCTGGCCTCCATCGCCCCCGAGTCGCGCTTTGTCACGCACCTCGATGTCACCCCCGAAGCCATCGCCGCGTTTCTCGAAGCCCTCACGGACTACTTCGCCAAAGCACTTTCTGTAGGGAGTTAAGGGGTTGGATAGGGCTTGTCGCCGTGGAGGTTGTGCCAAAGCACGCGGTTGAGCGTGTTGAAGTCCGCGGCGTCCATCTCGCTCCAGTCGAGCGATGCAGAGAGGTCGTACCACTTTTGCTCCGACGGAGCGAGAGCGGCACGCGGCGCGTTCATGTCGTCGAGTTTGATGCGATTCGGCAGGTGGATATAGGGCGAGTAGTTGGGCGTGTCGGTGAAGCAGGCGGCCATGGGCGGCGTGTTGGCGTCGAACTTGTTCATCGGATCGAGGCCCAGCATCTTCTCAATGGTCGAGAGCATGGTCACCGTGGTGTAGAAGTTCGAGTCCACAAAGCCGCGCTTGACATAGGGCGAGTAGCAGGCAAAGACCGTCCGGTGGCCATCGACGTGGTCTGGCCCGGCTTGGGCATCGTCCTCGATCACAAAGATTGCGGTGTTCTTCCACTGCGGCGACTTGCTCACGGCCTCGACAATTCGCCCGAGCGCTAAGTCATTGTCGGCGACCATGCTCTTGGGCTTGGGGTACTCCGCAGAGAGCCCTTCCGTGTGATCTGATGGGAGCGAGAGTACCATCAAATTAGGCACCGTGTTGGCCTTACTGAACTTGGTGTACTCTTCGATAAAGATATCCGCCTTGACCTGGTCGCTCTGGAGCAGAGGCCAGTAAAGATAAGTGGGGTGGGCTAGTTTCTTAACATTGTGGACGCGTGGCACGGACTTGTAAGTAAACTTGTTGGTCCCCCGCGCCTGCCAGACCTCCAGCCAGTCCTTGGGTTTCGGCGTGATAATATTGCTGCCATCGTCGCAGAACTCCCCATAGATACGCACCGTCTTCTTTTTCTTCAGCGCCGCGTCCCAGAGCGCCCCCGATGATGCCACGCCCATCGGATCGTCACCATCGTCGGGGTAGGTGCGATAGCCGGTGTACATGTGCTCTAGGTAGTCGTTGGCCATCGCCGTATCGGTCCAGTTATGCCCATCGGCGGAGTTGGTGCCGCTGACATAGCCATTGTCAAAGAGCGTAAAGCTTCGGGCGAGTGCGTGGTGATTGGGAGTCACTTCCTCCCCTAGGCCACAGAGCTTCGCGTCCCCATTGCCCTCCTTCATATCGCCGAAGACCTCGTCGTAGGTGCGGTTCTCTTTGATGATGTAGAGCACGTGCTTAATCTCGCCGTTGAAAACTTTGAGCTTCGGCGTGACACGTGGCGCGTCCCAGTGATTGAGCTGCGCGACCTTGGCCGTGGCCGCCTTCAGATCAGAGCTGCGGTCAATCACCGAGATGCTTCCCTGGAAGTCATGCGCATTGCCCGGCTGCCCCAGCACCGTGCGTCGCACCGAGCCATTGCCCTTGGTGTTGAGGGCGAAAATACGCCCTCCTCCCCCAGCCCCCGGGTACCCTCTGGGTGCCAATCCTGGGAGGAGGGGAGAGGTGGGGGGAATGGCGAGGGCCATCGGGTAGTAGCCTGTGGGCCGGTAGCCCAGCACTTTTCCGGTCGCCGCATCCACCTCCGCGACGGCATTGTCTCCGCCACACGCAACAAGCATCACCTTCCCTCCTCCCAGGATTGGGAGGAGGGCTAGGGAGGAGGGCATTGAGCCGAGCAACCGATTCTTGCCCCAGGTCAGCGGCCAGGTCGCCGTCACGGACTTCTGAGTCAGGTCAATCACGCTGAGACTGTCACTGGCGGCGTTGGCGACAAAGGCTCGATTGCCGTCGATCAGAAGCGCCGTGGGGTGCAGACCGACAGGGAGCTGGGTGGTGGTGCCACTGCCGCGCTCGATTATACTTACGCTACCCGTGGCAGTAAAGCCGCGCGGGTCACTGACGAGCCAGGCTCCATTGGACTCGGCACGCTCGCCGTTTTCCAGCGCATCCTCATCGGTAACGGGCCGTCCGCCCCAGTTGCTGGCAATCAGGGTTTTCTCATCGGGTGAGAGTGCGACGGTGAAGGGAAGTTTTTGGGTAGGTAATGTCCGGGTGGCCGTGCCGCTGGCAATGTCCAGCTCGGCGATGCAGTCGCGATCCATTAACGCCACAAAGAGCGTCTTGCCATCGCGTGTCAGGCACATTCCGCCGGGTCTAGGATTCCCCTTGCCGCCAAACTCCAGCTTGCGCCCCGCCGTCAGCTTCCCGTTTTCGTAGAGGCATTCTTGAACCACACCATTGCTCACACTAGCAAAGAGGCGCGTGCCATCGGGTGTCCAGAGCAGGCCATGAAAGCCCGCACCAGCGCCCAGCGGCACATCCGTGCCAGAGATCACGCCTGTTTCCGTCGCGAGAAAGACTTTATTCTGGCCCAGCACCGCCAGCGTCTTGCCGTCCGGATGGAGTGCGATGTCTACGGGACGGCCCTCAAAGGCAATCGTCCCCGGCTCGATGGTCTGCCCCGACGAGACAACAAACTGACCATTGGCCTGCTTTCCGAGCTTGCGGGTCTGGCTTGCCTGGAGCGTAAAGCCAACAGCCGCAACCCCCAACACTGCGGCGAGAAGAATTCTTTTCATGCCCGAAATTATACCGGGTAGCACTCCCCTTATGGGTTAAGAGTTACCGTCACGGTAGTTCCTTCCCCGAGGACACTCTGAATCTCCAGCGTGCCGCCGAGTGCCGCCGTAATTTCTTTGCAGAGAGCGAGCCCTAGGCCGACCCCACCTTGCTCACGGGCGCGGGAGGCATCGGGGCGGTAGAACGGCTCCCCGAGGCGCTCCAAGTGCTCCGGCGCGATTCCCTCACCTGTATCGGTGACAGTGAGAGTCAGGCTTCCTGCCACACTCGCCTTGAGCATGACGTTTCCCTCAGGCGGGGTGTGACGCAGGGCATTGCTCACCAGATTCACCACGACGCGATGAAGAAGCTTGCTATCGGTGATGAATGGCTCCGGCGGGACATCGAGCACCACGATTGCGTGCGGCGTGCTCTGTCCCGCCTCAGCGGCCTGCGCAGCCTCACTGAGCACCTCTTGTAGCGAGAGACTTTCTCTCTGTACCGGCAGGCTACCGTTCTCAGCACGCGCCAACAGCAAGAGATCTGAGACGAGTGTGTTAGCCCGATCCACGGTTTTATCCGTGCGGAAGAGTGCACGTCGCTGGCGCTCCGTGAGGGGATCGTCGTTTTCGAGTAAGAAGCTAGAGGCGGCTTTAATGACCGCGAGGGGCGTGCGAAGCTCGTGGCTCGCATCAGCGGTGAAGCGTTTCTGGCGCGTGAAAGCCGCCTCCATCCGCGAGAGCATCGCATTAAGAACCGTGACAAGCTGATCGAAAGTATCGTTGCCCCCGGGTTGCGGCAGGCGCAGCTCTAGGTTACTAGGCTGAAGCGCTGCCGCAGCTCGCGTGAGCTTGCGGATCGGGGCGAAGGCGATATCGGTGAGGAGTGCGCCCAGCAGGCCCATCAATAGGCCCACGGGAAGGATCAGTACGGTGAGTGCTTGTTGAATTTCACGAAGAGCAGCATCGGTCTGCTCCAGGCTAGCGGCTGTCTGGAAGATACAGTCGGGCTGGCGTATCGAGAAAACCCGGATCGCCTTACCGTCTTTGTCAAGCTCCTGCCGAAGATCGGTTCCCCGCTCTCGTGCCGCCGCTGCGCCTGCAACCGACCAAGGCGGCTCCGTCGGATTCGATGCCTGCCTCTCCAGCGGAATTCGACGTGGCTTGAGCAGTGCCGTCGTGCCAAAACGTATAACATCAGGGCCACCACCCGGCCCTCGCCCTCGGCCAAGATCAAAGCCACGGCCAAGATCAAAGCCACGGCCAAGATCAAAGCCTCTCCCAAAGTCAAAACCGCCACGCCCGCGCCCCCCACGATCGCCAAATCCATCGCGGGGAAAGCCCGGCGGCGGCCCGTGGTGGAGCATAGCCTCTGCTTGTGACTTCACCGCGCGATCCACGGCGTTGTAGAGCACCGTGCGAATGCGGCTCTGCGCCAGGACAACCAGTGCGACCAGAGCAAGGCCACTAAGAAGGCCGTTGAGCAGCCGTGCACGCCACGTCATAGAGAGCTTCATAGAGATCCACTGCCCTCCGGCTCCCGCAGAACATAGCCCATCCCATAGACCGTGTGAAAGAGCCGAGCACTCTCGGTGCGGTCGCTATCGAGCTTGCGACGGAGCGAGACCATGTGAACATCAATCGTGTTAGAGCCCACTTCCGCATCGCCTCCCCAGATCGCCCGTAGCGCCTCTTTGCTCACCACATGACCCACACGCGCCGCCAGTGCCTCTAAAAGATCAAACTCACGCCGGGTGAGCGAGACCGCCTTGCCGCTCCGCGTCACTTCATGGAGATCCGTGTCTATCACCAGATCGGCCACTTGGATCGTGCGGCGACGCTGGAGCCGCTCTCGCCGCAGGAGCGCAGCGATGCGTGCCTTCAGCTCAGGAAAGGCAAAGGGCTTGGTCAGATAGTCATCCGCGCCCAGCTCCAGCCCGCGGACTTTTTCCGCCACTTCATCCAATGCCGTCAGCATCAAAATGGGGGTCGGATCGCGCCGATCACGCAGGCGGCGGCAGAGGCTCCAGCCGTCCATTCCCGGCAGCATCAAGTCAAGAAGAATCACGGCCCAGCCGCCCTCACACGCACGCTCAAAGCCCTCCGCGCCACTACGACACCAGGTTATCTCATGCCGGGCAGCTTCCAGCCCCTCGACGATCATCTCGCCAAGTAGCTCTTCGTCCTCGATTAGGAGCAATCGTGCCATAAGAGCCATTGTAGCGGCAAACCGTGAAGCAAACCTGAAGAAAATTCGGCGGAATTTTCACTATTGCTTCACGGTTTAGCCTTACTATGAGGGACAGGAGAACTGAAAAGATGAACCGATTGGCTTTAACGTTTGTGGCATTGATGGTAGGTGGCGCTGCACTGGCACAGCCGCCTCAAGGTGGCGAACAAGGCGGTGGCTTTGGGGGCCGTGGCGGTGGCCGCGGCGGACGTGGTGGTGGCCAGGGTGGGCCGGGAGGCGGCTTTGGCGGCCAGGGGGGAGGCTTCCCTGGTGGGGGTGGTTTCGGCGGGATGATGGGAGGAATGATGGGCGGTATGGGCGGCCCTGGCGGGATGATGGGGATGATGGGGATGAACCGTGAGATTAGCGCAGCCAATGTCGCGCTTCGGATCATGGCGCTCTACCTGAGCCTGACCGATGCTCAATCCGGCAAAATTGCGCTCATTCGTGAGGAATCCCAAGACGCCATGCGTCCTCAGATGCCCCCGCGCCGTCCTCAGCAAGACCCCAATGCTGACCCCAATGCGGCCCAAAATGCTCAAGGTGGCGGTCGCCCCGATATGCAAGCCATGATGCAGGAGATGCAGGCTGCGATGCAGGAGATGCAAGCGAATATAGCCAAGGCGGAGCGTAAGGCAACAACAGACACCGATGCCGTGCTGAGCGAAGCGCAGCGCACCCGCTTGAAGCTGCTGATCAAGGCACTAAAAGGTCTGCAAGAGGCGGGGATTCGCCCTGAGGCAACTCTGAAGCTCATGCTCAATGAAGACCAGCTCACCAAGCTCGCTCAAGGTCGAAAGCCTGAGAGTGTGCTAAGCACCGAGCAGCAGACGATTGCGAAAGGCTACACAATGCCTATGGGCCGTGGTGGTCAGGGTGGCCCTGGGGGCGGCTTTGGCGGACGCGGCGGTGGCCAAGGGGGGCCGGGCGGCGGCGGTTAGCCTGCGCCTTGATTGCAGAGAGTCTCCCTCGTGAAAGAAAAATCACGAGGGAGATTTTTTTTGAAGGCAGAGAACTTTAGAGGAACCTAACCTCAGGATAGGAATCCACAGTAGGTAGAAAAGGGAAAAGATGAGATTATTAGAACTAACAAAATCACGCAAAGTCGGCATTCTGGCGCTTTCAGCAACGACTTGGCTGGCACTGCATGGCTGTGGCGGCGGCAGCTCGACCACCAACCCCGACACCTAGCCCGACACCGAATCCCACAAACCCTCTACGACCGACTTTCCAGCCTGCAAACAGCAGGAGCCAGTATCACCGCTGTGACAATTGGCCCTACGGGTGCCTGGGCCGTTGTCTACGGAGGCGCGAGCCGAGGCTACTACACCAGTGGCGTTCCCAGCACGTTCTTCAGTCGGCTCAAGCGCCTCGTTGAGGACGGCAACAGCGTCCGCCAGCTCGCGTTAGGTACCAGCGACTCGTGGGCGATGGTTGCCAACGAGAATATCTGCTATCTCAGTGGCGTTCCTGCGGCACTGACCACTGCCGTGACCACTATCCAAATGAGCAACCTGCGCATCAATGCAATAGCACTCGGTAGGTCCGGCAGCTATGCCGTGATCTATAAAAACAACACTTGGTACGCCAGCGCCACCCGTAAAAGATAGCGAAAGAAACAGCGCCCCTTAACTTGCGAAAAGGGGCGCTGTGGCTTCAAAAGCCGTAAGAGCTTACTTTTTGCCCGCAGGCTTAGCGGCGGTCTTCGCCGCAGGCTTAGCAGCCATTTTTGCTGCGGGCTTAGTAGCCTTCTTCGTTGCTGTCTTTCCGGCAGGTTTAGTAGCCATCTTCGCCGCAGGCTTTGCAGCTGACTTACCATCGGGCTTCTGGGCAAAAGCGGAGATGCTAAGTAGCGACAGTGCGGAGAGCATTACAAGGGAGCGAAAACTTGTTTTCATGAGGGTATCTTTTCTGGATATTTTATTCCCTGAGGGGATTTCCAGTAGCTAGTGCGTCGGCCATGGCTGTTTTAGTTCCCAGAAGCCGCCATTTTTTTTGGAACCCAGGATTGTCAGCGCGGACGATCGCAACGACTGCCTGGGGAAGCGAGAGAGAGCTTCGGTAGATCAGGTAGCGCGGCTCCCAGCGGGGCTGGAACTTGCGCTTGTAGGCGTGCAGTCCCTCGAAAGAGTAGAAACGCCCCCCACGCCGGAAGACCAGGTTGAGAACACGCTCTACGAGGGGATCGTGCGCGTCCTGTCCCACCCCTGAGAGTGGTGCCAGCCCCAGGTTGAAGCTCGCAAAACCTTGCTCGCGCGACCAGGTGATCAGCGCCACAAAAAGAAGATCCATCACCCCCGACTTCGCGCGACGATGATGGCGCATCAGATCTATCGTGATCTCGGATTTCTGGTACTCGGAGACAATATTGGCAAAAGCAAGAATCTCCCCCGTGGCATCGCGGGCGACAATCACGGGGCCATCGTTGAGATAGGCTTCGTCGAACCAGCCCAAGGAGAAGCACTTCTCACCGCCGTGCTGCTGGTGGAGCCAGTCATCGCTGACGAGGCGTAGCTGATGGAGAAGCTCGGGCGCGTGCGGTGCCTGAAGAACCTCCGTAGTGTAGCCCGCCTTTGTCAGCCGCGTCACGCTATTTCGCAGGCTCTTGAGCGCCCCACCAGCGAGCGTGAAGCTCTGCAGCTCCACCACCGCCTCGCTGCCAATACAAAGTGCCTGGAGCCCAGCGCTTCGGTAGGCCTCCAAGTGGTCAGGCAGCGTCTGATAGAACGCGGGATCCCAATCGTTAAGGGCACAGAACTCCACAAAGCCTGCAATCGCGGCCTCGCTATCGGTCTTTGGACCAATCGCATCCCCCAGCGCGACGGCAAAACGCCCCACCAGAGCATAGCCCACCACAGAGCCACCCGGACTAAACCAGTAGAGCTTGTCTGAGAACAAGACAAAGCGCGCCAGCGACGACTCTCCATGCGCTTGGACAATTATCCGGGCACGGGCTTGCTCCGCCAGAGTGGCACGCTGGCGGAGAAGTACCGGCTGGAGCAGGGTAAAAAGCGCGTAGCCGATGGTCGTCGCCGCAACCGTGTAGATCGAGTCTGAGAACCAGTGACCAAAGCGCGTGATAGGCAGTGGGCCAGGGTCGCTGAAGGAGATAAACATCGCCAGAGTCTGCTCCAGCGCCGCACGAAAACCAAAGTCGTAGACGAAGTGCCTGTCTAAAAGCCAGAACCCTAA
The DNA here is from genome assembly GCA_026392155.1 of Armatimonadota bacterium. Lineage (GTDB taxonomy): Bacteria > Armatimonadota > Armatimonadia > Armatimonadales > Armatimonadaceae > Armatimonas. Next base: position 15,906 of record JAPLCP010000177.1, read on the forward strand.
GACACCGTAGATCAGCGTGAACCCCAGCGCCCAGAGAAGTCGCTTTAATCCCTGGTGCACCGTGGGGCCATCGGAGCGGGCAACAAAGCTCGCGCGGTAGAGCCAGAGCGCCATTAGCAGGCCCAGCGCCAGGGTCGCTTCTTCCCAGTCGAGCCCTTTTGAGAGGTGCGCCAGCACCGAGAGTACGAGAGCCATCATGGTCAAACGGTGCGCGAGCTGCTTACGTCGCAGGAGCCCTTGTGCCAACAAAAGCAGGGCAAAGGCCGCCACCACCGTCGCCAGCCGCGAGCCATAGCGCACTTCGAGCGGCAGGTGATTGCGCAAGAAGGTCAGCCGCAGCCCCAGGGCAGGCAGGGTGCCACTCACCAGATTTACCAGCCCCATCAGCGCCGTCATTGCGCTGATCACCCGCACGGCAAGCGCACGGCGCGAGCGGAGCCGCAGGTGTCTCAGTGAGAGCATCGCTCCCACGGCAAGCGGCAGCCAGAGCGCCAGCCCCCGAAACGCCAGGGTGACAGCGGTCGCTTTTACCAAGGGCACGCCCAGCGAGACAAACGTGACGGTCATCATTCCCTCGACGGCACCAAGGCCATCGGGGGTAATGGCCACGATCCAAAAAAGTAATCCCACGGAGAATGCCGCAAGCAGCGTCCCTGGCGTGAGCTGCAGGCCAAACGCCCGCGAGAGAAACGCAAGGCACAGCAGATCAACAAGATGCGCGGCTAGGGCCAAGCAAAGCGGCAAGATTAAACGGCGCGGCTGGGCAAAAAGCTCTCCCACACTCGCACGGGCGTGGCGTGCCTGCTCCACTCCCCAGCCAGTCTTGAGCCACCCCCGCGAGATCCCCTCAAGACGTGTCAGCAAGCGCTCCAGGCGCTGTGGAGCCACATGCGCCAGAACGAGCCCACTGCCCCAGACTCCGATAAGCACCAGCAGCCCCAGTGCCGCCAGAGCCTCCACAGGGCGCAGGACACTGTGCAGTGAGAGCGTGATCAGGCCCGCCAGCAGAATGACACCAAAAGTTGCCAAGTCGCAGACACGCACCAGAAGTAGCCCCGCCGTTGCTCGTGCAGGAGCAATTCCCCGCGTAGCCGCATCCGCAACAAAGGCCGTCGCACCGGTTCCGGGGATCGTCAGGTTGATAAACAGCGATGTAAACCAGACGGGCAGGAGCGTCCAAAAGCGTGCTGGTGCTCCCACGGCTTGAAACGCCGCGGTATGCAAGGCAATCATCAGCACAAAGAAGCCAAGCTGGCAGGCCACGGCTCCCAGCACGGGCAAGAGACGCGCTTGCTCCAGAGCCACCATCAGCGCCAGGAGCTCCCGCCGCTGGAGCAGCACCGCGACGGCTCCTAAAAGAACCAGCACCAGAAGGGCGAGCTGTCGCCTCATGCCTCCGATTGCCTCCACCACTGCCCCAAGAGCGGCAATGCGGCCAAGAAGTGCTTGCTCCAGAAGCTCCACTTATGGCCCCCCGTATCACGATCTAGCTTGACGGTCGCTCCTGCCCCCCGTGCAACCGTGACAAACCCCACAGCATCGCCGATCAGATCCGCGTCATCGTCGTTGCCCACGCTGACTAAGAAATGGAGCTTCTTCCGGGTTTCAGGAGCCACGCGCCGAAGCTGCTCAACAGGCGAGTTGGCACTCCGTAAAGCCGCATCGGTGCCAAAGATATCCGTATCATCACCCCAGTCGTCTTTGACCCGCAGATCTCCGGAGAAGACAAGCGCACTCTGGAAGCGCTCGGGGTGGCGGACAGCGAGATTGGCCGCACCGTAGCCCCCCTCCGAGAGCCCCCCGATGGCCCAGAGCGCGAGGTTGGCGGTGGCACGGTAGCGTGTCTCTAAGAACTGCGAGAGATCCCGCACGATTGCCGTCTCCATATTACACTTCCCCCCCAGCGCATCGGCCCACTCCGAGCCGCCTTTGTAGAAAGGCCCATGGCCATCGGGAACGGCGACAAGGCAGGGTGGCAGCGTGCCTGCCGCGATTGCTTTATCGATTGCGCGGTGCACATCACCTTCGTAGAGCCAGTCAATGGGCTCGCCCGGTGAGCCGTGCAGAAGCACCAGCACCGGATAGCGCCGGGTGGGGTTTTGCGCAAAGCCCGGCGGCGTGTAGATAAAGACCGAGCGGCTCTCCCCCAGCGCGGGTGAGGAAAACTGCGTCTTCTCCAGTTTCCCAGAGAGCTTCTGGCCCAGTACCTGTCGCTCATGAAAGACGCGAAAAATATCCGCATGGGCCGGGGCACTTATGAGAAGCGGGAGTGCGGCAAAGGCAAGTAGAGAAAGTCGTTTCATAGGAACTCCTGCGCCACTTCCCTAGCACTTAGTTCCCTTTCCGTCGCTCTCTATCCCAAGAATTTAGCAAGCCAGTCGGGGTGAAACGACCAGCCCAGAAAGCCCCCCAGCCCCAGAAAGACGCCCAGCCCCGCCAGGCATAGCGCAAAGGTCAGTAGCCAGCGCTTTCGGGTGAGGGCCGTGATTCCAAAAAGTGCCAGCCCCACCGAGAGGCAGGCCTCCGACATGTCGAACTGATCGTCGTGGATATTGAGCTGCTCGTACTCGGATTCGAGGCTCTTGGCCTCCTTCTGGATCTCGCCTTTTTCTTTTTCATAGCGGGCGATCTCATCCTTGTAGTGTGCCTGCACGGAATCAGGCGCTTTTTGGAGCTGGGCAAGTGCCAGAGTTGTCTCCGCCAAGTTCTGCTTGGTGCTCTTAGACTGGTACTGGCTCCACTTGCTCACGCTGTGTGCCTGGGCCTGCGCCATCGCCTGACAGATATTGCCATCTTTGATGTTGCACAAGGCCATAAAAGTCGCGGAGAGGGCCACGAAGATCGCGATGATCGAGTTGAGACGATCCTCTTTGCTCGGAGCGGACGGAGCACTCTCGATGACTTCGTGAATCGCGTCTTGAATATCACTCATAGTAAACCTATGCGTCATTTTACTCCAGAAAGGTTCCAAGGAACCAATTCCGATGCGACAACGCACACTAGATCAAGATGCCTGAGCCGACCCGCCCCATTTTCTACGACCCCTCGAACCGTCGCCGTGTTCTCTTGCTGCGCCTGTTTTTACTGGGAGGGCTTGTCGTGGCAACCGCGCTGGCGATATTCTTTGCCAGCACTCTCAGCGTCCCCGTTGCGCCCCGAACACACGCAGCAGCCGCTGACACTTCCTGTGGGGGGAGCCACACGGGGCAAGGGGCAAGGTGTCGTGGGTGCATTCTATGTGGACTGGGATGAAGTAAGCCTTGCATCTCTGCGGCTTCATGCCTCGGAGCTTACGCATCTGTTTCCTGGCTGGCTCCATCTCAATGACACCGGTGACGGCCTCCAGATCACCGACCACGACCCCAGCGACGACGAAGCGCGGGCTCTGGCAAGGCAGCACCATCTTGCGATTTTCCCCCTGGTCAATAACTTCTCCGCCAACATCAATGACTTTGAAGAGTCGCGCCTGCACAAGCTCTCCGGCTTTCTCAAGGCCGTGCCTGCCGATAAAACGGTGCTTGCCATCGGCAACTACGCCTACGACTGGGTTGTGGGCAAGGCGGGCGCGAAGACTCTGGTGCCCACCCTGGCTCCCGCCGCCGATCTGGGGGTGCTCTTTGCCGCGCTTTCGGGGAACCTGTACTTGCTCTTTGCCGTTCTTGTCCGAACGCTTGGAGCGGCGCTCTCAGGAGTTCGGGCGGGCTGGGGAAAGCTGGAGCGTCGGGGGAGCGCACAGACCAAGCTCAGCAAAAAGTAATTCTGTATTTGGGAACTTTGCGCGAGCTTTTTTTCGCACTACTAACATGAACCCTATTGCAGCAAACTGGTCAAAGGCTGGTATAAATAGAGGAATGTGGCTGACCAAGCGCTCGATAACGGCGCAGAAACACGCGGAGTTTGATGCACTGGTCGCCAAAGACTGGGATCGCTTCTGGCGCTTCGCCTATCGTTTGACCAGCAACCGGGATCTCGCCGAGGACCTTCTCTCCGAGACTCTTATTGATGCATTTGTCGCCTTTGAGCGCTACCGGGGTGAGCGGTTCGCGAGCTGGTTTTTCAAGATGCTAGCCAACAACCGAATCGACATGGCACGCAAAGCCAACCGTCGGCAGGTGGAGAGCCTAGATACCGTGTTCTCCGAGACGGAGGGCAAAGACATCCCCGATCTGAGCCATAATCCTGAGAAGTGCCTGGTAGACCCCCTTTACTCGGAGCCGGTGCAGAGAGCCCTGGATGCGCTGCCTCTTGAGAACCGAGTTGTGGTCTTACTGGCGGATGTGGAAGGATATGACTACACCGAGATCGCACAGATGCTCAGCATCCCTCTCGGGACGGTTCGCTCGCGCATCTCGCGAGGCCGTGAAAAACTACGCCTTACGCTTAGTCAGGACTCGTTGCAATGAAAGATGAAGACTTACAAAAAACTCTAAAAGAGGCCCCGATCCCCGAACCTATCGGAGGACAGGATGCCGCACGAGAGCGTGTGATGGGCCGCGTGCGCCATCAGTTCCCCCCTGATGAGCCTCTGAAAGCCCACCGCCGCTCCCTGTGGCGTCCCTTGGGCGCGACAGCACTAGCCGGTGTGATCGCCCTGGTGGTCTTTCTTGTCTGGCCCGAGCAGAGTGCCGAGGCCGACCCCCTGCCGTCTGAAGCGCAGATGCAGCAGTTCTACGATCGGCACGAGACCAACCACACCGAGCATCTCCAAGAAGTGCAGGGAGTAAAGTCGCGATGAGAGAGGCTTTTGTCGCCATCTCGCTCGTCGGAGCCACTCTCGCGCTTCCTGTTCTAGGACAGGCTCCAGCCCTCATCAAAGTGGGAGGCGACGCGGCACCCGAGGCACGTAAAGTGGGCCTTCCTGCTAAAGTCGGGGCTTGGGAGCTGGTTCGCTTCATTCCTGGGGAGCACAATCATTTTCTTTATGCAGCCCAGAAGCGCTCCTTCTCGCTCTTCGTGACGGAGACTAAGAACACACACCCTCTTCAGGCACAGACGGGCTGGAAAAAAGTGGGGCAAGAGGGGCTCTGGAGCGGCTTTATCCACCAGGACTCTCGCAACCCCGAGTGCACCGCCATCGTCTTCAAACACGCTACCCAGCGCCGGATGGTCATGGGCAAGCTCACCGAGGCCGAGCTCATCGGCCTGGCAAGACTCCTGCACTAGTTTCGGCGCGATACAATCTGTCCATAATGCATAAATCGGAGTCCCTTGAGCAAGAAGATGCCCGTGAGGATGCCTCAGATCTCAAGACGGCACAAGATCCTCTAACAGAAAGCGCCACGAAGACTCCTTTTTGGAAGCACTTAGGCCCTGGGCTGATTACTGGGGTCGCCGACGATGACCCTTCCGGAATTGGAACCTACTCCATCGCCGGGGCACAGTTTGGCTATGGCCTTGTCTGGCTCGCGCCCTTTACGATTCCCCTTGTTATCGTGGTTCAAGAGATGTCGGGGCGCATTGGCTCCATCACGGGTGAGGGACTCGCAGCCGTTATTAAGAAGCACTACCCACGCGGCATTCTTCTAGGCGCTGTCGCACTCTTGTTTCTTGCCAATGTGATCAATGTCTGGGCAGATCTCAATGTCATGGCGGCCTCGGCGCAGATGCTCTTTGGCTTCTCGTTCACTCTTTGGCTAACGGTGATTGCTCTTGGGACGATCACCCTTCTGATTCTGATTCCGTATAAAAGCTATGTCAGATATCTCAAGTGGCTCTGCCTGGCGCTACTTGCCTATGTGGTCACAGCGCTGCTTCCAGGGGTCAAACACAACTGGGGAGCCATAGTTCATCATATCGTTCTGCCCCACTGGCAACCCGATTTTGGCTATCTCATGGCAGTTGTCGGCTATCTGGGAACGACGATCTCTCCCTACTGCTTCTTCTGGCAAGCGGGAGAAACGGTCGAGGAAGAGATCGCCCATGGGATTGAGGTAGAGCCCGGGCACCGGCTCTTTCCCGTCGCCGAGTCTGAGATCCGGGCCATTCGTGCCGACACGGTCACCGGGATGGTGATCTCCCAGGTGATCGCGTTTTTTATCATGATCTGCACCGCCGCCACGCTCCATGCAAGCGGGCACACCGAGATCAACACGGCGCAGGACGCCGCCCGAGCGCTCTTGCCACTTGGCAAGTCCGCGTACTGGCTCTTCACGATTGGCATTCTGGGTGCAGGACTGCTGGGCATTCCCACTCTGGCGGGCTCGGCGGCCTACGCTCTGGCCGAGACCTTTGGCTGGCGCTACGGCCTCTATCGCAGGTTTCGTCGCGCACGGGGGTTCTATCTGACGATTGTCGCGGTGATCGTGATGGGCTATCTTCTGAACTTTATTCCCGGCATCAGCCCCGTCAAAGCACTTCTCTACGCCGCGGTGATGAACGGTGCGGTCGCTCCTCCTTTGATCGTACTTCTCATGCTAATCTGCAACAACCCAGCCATTGTCGGCGAGCGGCGTAATAGCCGTCTGACTAATCTCCTGGGCAGTTTTGCCGTGCTGACCATGACCGTGGCGATCCTCTTGCTCTTCTGGGGTCTGGCAACGGGCAAGACCTAGGGAACTTTCTATCTCCCAGTGACGCACTCACTCAGACAACACCTGATGAAAACCAAAACCCACCCACAAACGACGGAAGACGGTAGTCGATTGCGGTGGGCTTCCTACTCCCACCTGCTTCTCTAAGGCATGGGTGGGCAGGGTAGCCCACCGCGACAAACGCCTGTCTTCCGGGAAAGATCTATCGCCATGATCCGACTAGAGACACTTGAGAGCAATACTTTGCGCCTAGAGGAGCGTGTTCACGCCGCACTGAGCCAAGCCGAAGAAGCCACACTTCACACCGCCGTTTTAGGCTACCACCCCGCCGATATCGCGGAGGTGATGGAGCGCCTGGGCAATGAGGACGCGATTCGCCTCTTTCGCTGCCTAGACTCAGAGCGCGCCGCCGAAGTGCTCGATGAGCTCGATCAGCAAAAAGCGCGCTATCTACTCGACAACGAAGTGCCCGAGCGCATCGCTGCCCTACTGGACCTCTTGCCCATGGACGATGCCGCGGGTGTGCTGGCCGAGTCGGCGTCCCCGGAGCGGCAAGAAGTCTTATTAAGCCAGTGGGCGGACCAAGAAGACGCTGCAGAAGTCCGTGAGCTGCTCTCCTATCCTAAGAGCAGCGCTGGGCGCTTGATGACCGAGAAGTTCATGCGCCTCACACCAGAGCTCACGGTCGAGGAGGCCTTTGCTGCCATCCGTAAAGCCGACCCAGAAGTCGAGACACTTAGTGATCTCTATGTCGTGGTGGATGAGCGCCTTATCGGCATTCTCTCGCTCCGGGATCTGGTTCGTGCCAAGAGCGAGCAGCAAATCGCGGAGATCATGACCCGCGATATTATCTCCGTCCAGATAGACACGGATCAAGAAGAAGTCGCGCGCCTGATCGCACGCTATGACTTTCTGGCGATGCCCGTGCTCCATAGCAACGGCACGATTGCAGGGATCATCACGGTGGACGATATCGTCGATGTTCTCACCGAGGAGCAGACCGAGGATGCCCTCAAGCAAGGCGCTATCTCTGCCGAGCCCAGCGTGATAAATGCCCCTTACTTCTCCCTTCCCATCTGGCGCGTGGCTCGAAGCCGTGTGTCCTGGCTCGTCCTACTTTTTGTCGCGGAGACAGCCACAAGCTCTGTCCTTCAGCACTTCGAGGGAGAGCTACAGCGCGTGGTGGCTCTGAGCTTTTTCATTCCCCTGCTGATCGGAACGGGAGGCAACGCGGGCTCACAGACCGTCTCGACGATCATTCGTGCGATGGCACTGAAAGAGATTCGGGTACGCGATGCGGGACGTGTTCTTCTTCGTGAGGCATCCACAGGGCTCCTCCTCGGCGTGATCTTAAGCGTGATTGCGTTTTTACGTTCGATTGTCATGGGGCGAGGGATCTTGCTCTCAGCCGTCGTATCGTTGTCGCTCCTTGCGATCTGCATCTGGGCAACGACAATCGGCTCGCTGATTCCCTTGATCGCAAACAAGTTCAAGATAGACCCGGCTCTTGTCTCTGCCCCCCTGATTGCCACACTCGTGGATGCCACAGGGCTCATCCTCTACTTAAATATAGCCCATATGCTTCTTCCTCAGCTTCACTGAGTTAGAATAGGGGCATGAGTCAACACTACCAAGACCTTGGGATCTATAGCGACCTGGTGGGAGCAGCGCAGCGCTCCCACCCGCTCTGGCCGGAGGCAAGGCCCGGCAAAGCAACACAGAGAAAAGTGCGCGAGGCGCTGGCGTTCGCGCCCGGCGACGAAGCCCCACAAGACGTAAGAATAGAGCAGCGCTGGGAGCGCGATGGTGTCTCCGGCGAGCTGCTCTCTTGGTCGGTGGGCTACGGGCCACGCACCCAGGCGTTCTATCTCCGCCCCGTGGGCAGCGATGGCAAGAAGCTCCCTGGTGTGCTTGCCCTGCACCATCATGGTGGCTTCAAGCTCTACGGCAAAGAACAAATCGCCGATGGCCCCGAGCCGGTTCCGGAGCCCGTTGCACCGTCGCGAGGACAGTACTACGGAGGCCGCGCCTACGCCAACGAGCTGGCCCGGCGCGGCTTTGCCGTGCTCGTCCCCGATGTCTTTCTCTGGGGCAGCCGCAAGTTCCCACTGGAGACCATGACCGCACTCCACCAAGGGCGCGGCAAGAAGCTGGCCTCTGAGTCTGGGGCCAACCCCGCACAGCTCTACAATACGACAGCAGGCCTGCACGAGGAGCTGGTTGCCAAGTACGCCACGGTTCTAGGGATTAGCCTCGCGGGCGTGGTCAGCTACGAAGACCGAGTCGCGGCGAGCTACTTGGCATCGCGCCCCGATGTGCAGAGCAGGGCACTCGGCTGTGTCGGGCTCTCGGGCGGCGGCCTGCGGGCAGCGCTGCTTCAGGCAACTTGCTCTAAGATTCGGGCCTCGGTAGTGGTGGGGATGATGAGCACCTTCCCCAGCCTGCTGGATCATAATATTGTCAGCCACACCTGGCTCCTCTACCCACCTGCCTGGATGCCCCACGGCGACTACCCCGATCTCGCTGCCTGCCGGGCACCGTCGCCGCTCATGGTCCAGTACGACGAAGCCGATCCGCTCTTTACGCTGGAGGGAATGCGCACCGCCGATGCGAGAATTGCGCGGCACTACGCGTCGGTGGGGAAGCCTGAGAACTATGTCGGGCAGTTCTATCCTGGTGGACATAAATTTGATCTGCTCATGCAAGCTGCGGCGTTTGATTGGCTCGCGGCTCAGCTTAAAGCGGCCGGGTCTACACACAAAGGTGGGCGCTTGCCCGTCTCAGTGTAGCGGGCGTTGGTAGCGCAGAACTGTGCGGCGTAGGCGTAGCGGTTTTTATCGGTCGTGTTGGTCAGCGAGCGGTGGAGCGTGTCGCGGGTAAAAATACACGTATCGCCGGGTTGAAGCGTGGGCAAGAGCAGCCCATTCTCAGGCTCGACCAGCGCCTCACGGTGGCCCTTGGCGGTGGTCTCGTTGCGCTTGGATGCCTGCGTCCCGAGCTTGTGCGAACCCGGCGCAACCCACAGATTGGCCATCTCTGGCGTGATCTCCGAGAGCGCTACGAAGATATTGAGCGCCCCACCATAGATATGCGAGTACATATTGTCCTGGTGCCAGGGCAGGCCATTTCCCCCGTGCGCCGGGACAATGGCGAGCATGCCGTAGTAGATCAGCGGTGGTGTTCCTAGGAGCTGCCCTGCCGTAGTGACAACACTCGGGTGGCGCAGGATCGCATGAAGCTCAGGCTCATATATCGGGTTCTCACGGTCAAATATTTTAGGTGTCCAGCCGCCACCGTCGGTGGTTTTCGTCGTCTCGCCGATTGCCCGAACGGACTCGACGACGCTCTGTGGCACTAGGTTTCTCTTGAGCAAGTAGCCCTCACAGAAGTACTGCTCGATCTCGTCTTCGGTTAGCATGTCTGCATTATTCCTGATTTTTTGATGACTAAGCTATTTTCGCCAGTGGCTGGGAGGAACGCCTAAGACACGCTTGAAGGCGGTTGAGAAGGCAAACGGGTTGGCATAGCCGACCGCGCGGGCGATCTGCTCAATACTGGCCTCTGTGGAGAGCAGGAGCGCTCCTGCATGGCGCATCCGCAGGAGCGTCACTTGCTCCAAAGGGCTATTTCCGGTCTCCTGCTGACAGACCACACGGAGCTGCCCCTCAGAGAGGCAAGCAATGGCGGCCAGCTCAGGGGCAGTCCAAGGGTGCGCAAGGTCTCTCTCAATAGCATCCCAGAGACGGCGCAGGCGCTCGGGACGAGCACCACCACGGAGCAGGCGCCGGGCTTGGAGCAGGGTCAGCTCCGCCCAGACCGTTAGGTGCGCTGCCTCCGCCGCGGCCCGCGACTCACGCCAGAGCCCTAAGATCGCATCGCGCAGGGGCTCAGGGTCGGCATTAATGAGACTCGCGTGCTCCGGCCAGGGAAGCTCCGCATCTGGGGTAAAGATCACCCAAGCAAACTCCCAAGGCGCATCGGGATAGCGTGGACGAAACGCATGCGGAACGCCCGGTGGGGAGAGATAGGCGGTTCCAGAGGCAACAGGAAGCCACTCCTCGTTCACCCAGGCAAGTCCCTCGCCACCGTAGCTGACCAAGACTTGTCCTTGTTGCCAGCGGGTGCGCACCATCTCGTAGGGCGCAAATGCCTCCGAGAGCCCCGCGACACGCAGGCCGCGCGAGACCATAGCGGGGCCTGCGGGGCGGTGGGTAATGCGCTCTCGCGTCCGCTCCCCAATGATCCCCGTATCAGTCAGCTCAGCGGCGGTTTGGCGAAGGTCTTCCTGCGTTTCACTCATGGCGATAGGGTACACTTCCGTTGTACCATACGTTGATTGACAAAGGCTAAGGAACCCATGCGGAAAGAATTATTGGGAGTGATTGGTGTGCTCGGGCTGGCGGCAATGGCGATGGGCCAGCAACAGAAGACACCAGAAACGTTAACGGCAGAACAGACGGCGTTCTTCGAGTCGAAGATCCGGCCTCTCGTGCTGGCGAAGTGCGAAGGGTGCCATGGAGAAGCAGGCGCATCTGCGGGGCTACGTCTCGACAAGACAATTCCCGCCGACAAGCTCGCTCTGGTGATGCAGCGTGTCAATGGCCTTGGCGGCAAGCCGCGCATGCCTCTCAACAACGCGCCCCTCTCGCCCGCCGAAGTGGCGGCTCTGACGGAGTGGACAAAAGCAGGTGGTCTCTGGCCCGCAAGCCCCGCAGCTCCCAATGGGGTAGGAAGCCCTCTCTTTGAGATGGGAAAGACCCACTGGGCCTTTCAACCCGTCAAGAATGCTACGCCCCCCAAAGTCAAGAACGCCGCCTGGGTGCGCAATCCCATTGATGCGTTTGTGCTTGCAAATCTAGAAAAGAAAAACCTCAAGCCCAGCCCCACGGCAAGCCGCCGTGAGCTGATTCGGCGACTGAGCTACGACTTGACGGGCCTGCCGCCCACCCCCGAGGACGTGACCGCCTTTGAGGCCGATAAAGCGCCTGATGCCTACGAAAAACTGGTCGATCGCCTCCTCGCCTCGCCGCACTATGGCGAAAAGGCGGGACGGCAGTGGCTCGATCTGATGCGCTATGCCGAGACCAACTCCTACGAGCGTGATAACCCCAAGCCACAGCCGTGGCGCTACCGCGACTACGTGATCCGTAGCTTCAACGCCGACAAACCCTACGATAGATTTGTCAAAGAGCAGCTCGCCGGTGATGAAATGCCCGACGGCGGCAACGATGGCTTGCTTGCCACGGGCTTCTATCGCCTCGGAATCTGGGATGATGAGCCCACGGATCGTGAGCAGGCCCGCTACGATGGCCTCGATGACATTGTCACTACGGTTGGACAGACCTTTATGGGCCTGACCTTTGACTGCGCCCGCTGCCATAATCATAAAATAGACCCCATTCTCCAGAAAGACTACTATAAGCTCGTCAGCTTCTTCAATGGGATCAATCACTTCCGCAACGGTGGCCCCACCGATGAGAAGCCCATCTTTGAGAACGAATTGCAGCGTGCGGACTACCTGAAGCGGCTCGAAGAGAAAAAACAAAAACTCGATGCCCTCCAGCTCAAGCTCAAAGAGCTCGAAAACGCCGCCCCGAGCGCCGACCCCAGCGCCGCAAGCGACCTCGACGACCTGACCTACAAGTACTACCGCGACACGTTCGAGAAGCTCCCCAACTTCGACACGCTAAAAGCCGAGCGCAGTGGCCCCGTGCCCAGCAAGCGCTTTGATATCACGCTCCGAGACCGAGACAGCGCCATCGGCTTTGTCTTTGAAGGCACGTTGGTCGTTCCGAAAGCCGGGCGCTATACGTTCTTCTTAGACTCCGATGATGGCTCGCGCTTGGTAGTGAACGGCACCGAGCTCATCAAGCACGATGGCATCCATGGCCAGGGCCAAGAGCAGAGCAAGGCCGTTCAGCTAGAGGCGGGACGTGTCCCGATCCGGCTGGAGTACTTCCAGAATAACTTTGGGATCGGCCTGGCTGTCTCTTGGGCAGGGCCTGGACAGGGCCCGAGAGCCCCACGTCGCCTGCTCTCCACCAATGCCAGCAACGGCCCCGAAGGCCAGGCGAGTGTGGCGGTCGCCAATCCTGAGTACGCCCGCGCTAAGAAGCAGCTCGAAGATCTTAAGAACCAGCCAGTCGAGGTGAACCGTGCGCTGTGTGTCACGGAGATGGACAAGCCACTGGAGACGTTTGTGCTTCTGCGAGGCTCCGCCGCGGCCCCCGCTGATAAAGTAGAACCAGGCTGGCCAGAGATTCTCGGCGGCGGCAGTGCCAAGCTGCCCGTTGAGCGCATCCCCGTGCCCCCCTCCACGGGCGAGCCCGTCCGAGGTGGGCGGGCCTCCATTCCCGCCGCGCAGCTCAGCGAGAGTAGCTCAGGCCGCCGCCTGACCCTCGCCAACTGGATCGCGAGCCCGGACAATAAGCTCACGGGCCGCGTGATGGCCAATCGTATCTGGCAAGGGCACTTTGGGCGCGGGATCGTCCGCTCGTCCAGTAACTTTGGTCTTGGCGGCGATGCGCCCACACACCCAGAGCTTCTTGACTACCTGGCAACCAAGTTCACCCATGAGCTAGGCTGGTCGGTCAAGAGCCTCCACAAGCTGATTCTAATGAGCAATACCTACAAACAAAGCTCACGGAACAGTGCGGTAGCCCTCAAGGCAGACCCACAGAACAATCTTTTCTGGCGGATGGACATGCGGCGCTTAACGGCAGAAGAGCTCCGCGACTCGGTGCTAACGGTCTGTGGAAACCTCAACCCCAAGCTCTACGGGCCGTCGGTCTATCCCGATATTCCCAGAGAAGTACTCCAGGGCCAGTCCGTGCCGGGTAAAGACTGGTACCCGGATCGCATGACGCCTGAGGACAAGGCCCGGCGCAGTGTCTATATCTTTGTGAAGCGCTCGCTGATCTTCCCGCTGATGGATGGCTTCGATGCCGCAGAGACCGACCGCACCACCCCGACACGTTTCTCCAGCACCCAGCCGACTCAGGCGCTCACCACGCTCAACGGCAAGTTCTTCCACGACCAAGCCAAGATTCTAGCGGCTCGTCTCGATAAAGAGAGTGGTGGAACGGTTGAGAAGTTTGTCGCTCGTGGCCTGACTCTCGCCACGCAGCGCACACCGACTCCTGCCGAGATCACCCGTGGCCTCAAGCTGATCAAGACACTAGAGAGCCAAAAGATGTCACTTGAGCAAGCAAAAGCGACCTTCTGCCTGCTCACGCTCAATCTCAATGAGTTTATGTATCTAGACTAGAGCCCTCCTCCCCCCGGCCCCCTCCTCCCGAAAACCACGGGAGGAGGGGGAGAGGAGAGGGTTCTATAAACTCCCCCTCGCTCAACCCTGCCTCCGCAGGGTTGGGAGGAGGGGGCCGGGGGGAAGAGGGTACTATGGAAAACTTTTGCAAGCGAACACGACGTGAGTTTCTTTGGGAAGCGGGAGCCAAGTTTACGGGTCTGGCCCTGACCGGCCTGCTGGCCAAAGATGGCTTCGCCTTCAATTCCCCCGCAAGCGGGGGTCAGGGGGCACAAAAAGCGCTGGGCAATCCCCTCGCGCCTAAACCGCCGATGTTTCCGGGTAAGGCCAAGTCGGTGATCTTTCTGTTCATGTACGGCGGCCCCAGCCATATTGACACGTTTGACTATAAACCCACCCTGTACGGGCGGGATAACCAGACCATTGAAGTAAAGACGTTCGGGCGGGGTGGCAAGCGCAACCAGGGCCGCCTGATCGAGCCCAAGTGGAAGTTCAAGCAGTACGGGCAAAGCGGCAAGTGGATCTCCGATCTCTTCCCTAATGTCGGCAACTGCGTGGACGACATGGCGTTTATCCACTCCATGACGGCGGACTCCCCGATCCATGGCTCCGCAATGCTCCAGATGAACTCGGGCAAGATTCTCTCCGGTGCGCCGTGTCTGGGCTCGTGGGTGAACTACGGCCTCGGGTCCGTCAATGAGAACCTGCCCGGCTTTGTGGTGATGCTGGATCAGTCTGGTGGCCCGATCTCAGGCGCAAAGAACTGGAGCAGTGGCTACATGCCCGCCAGCTACCAGGGAACCGTGCTGCGTCCCGCCGGAACGCCCATTCTGGATCTAGCACGTCCCGAGGAGCTCTCCAAAGATGCCCAGCGCCAGCTTTTAGACTCACTCCAAGAATACAACCACGAGCACCTTGGCCCTCGCGCCGACAACTCCAACCTGGCGGCCCGAATCGCGAGCTACGAGCTTGCCTACAAGATGCAGTCCAACGCCCCCGAGGCCGTCGACGTCGACAGTGAGCCCGAGCACATCAAGAAGCTCTACGGCCTCGACGATCCCAAGACGGCAGACTTTGCCCACAAGATGATCCTGACGCGGCGCTTGGTCGAGAAAGGCGTGCGCTTTATTCAAGTGTACTCAGGCGGTAGCCACAACGATGCCAACTGGGATGCCCACGGCGATCTGATGTTCAACCACACGCTCCACGCAGGCCGCACCGACAAGCCCATCGCGGCGCTGATGCAGGACCTCAAGCAGCGCGGGCTTCTGGACTCGACCCTTATCATCTGGGGCGGTGAGTTTGGCCGTCAGCCGGTCGCGGAGTACGCGGCAGGCACTGGGCGCGACCACAATGCCTACGGCTTCACGATGTGGATGGCGGGCGGCGGGGTGAAAGGCGGCGTGAGTGTCGGCTCCACGGATGAGCTAGGCAGCCGCGCCGTGGACAGCCCATTTCATGTCAAGAGCCTGCATGCCACCGCGCTCCAGCTCATGGGCCTCGATCCCAACAAGCTCAGCTACTTCTACGGCGGGCTGGATCAGAAACTCGTCGGTGTGGAGCACACAGACCCCATCAAGGAGATTATCGCTTAATCAGGGTGGCAGCTCCAATAATCAGCAGAAACGTGGCAAAGACAAGCTGGAGGGTTCGGGGGTTGGTGTGGTGGGCGAGGCGCTGGCCGACCACCATGGCAGCCAGAGTCACGGCGAGAAAGGCTCCGGCCAGCCCCCAGGCGATATGTACCTGGCCGATATAGCCCACGAGCGCCGCCGCCGCGTTGCCGGTGATGATCCAGACCGAGGTGGCGGAGGCACGTTTGAGGGAGAGGCCGCCGATCAGGGTGAGCGCAGGAACAATGATAAATCCTCCGCCCACTCCCACAAGGCCGGTCAGCCCGCCTACCCAGAGTCCTAGAAGAGGAGCCAGCCAGCGTGGTGGCACTTTAGCGGGCGCTGGTGTATCCGTAGGAGACTTAGCCAGCGCCCGTGCAGCTAGAGCGGCGGCGGCGGCCACGACGATGGCTCCAAAGAGCAGCTTTAGCGCCACATCGGGGATAAACGGGGAAAGTTTTGCCCCACCCCAAGAGCCTAAGAGACCTGCCACAAGAAAAGGCAGGGCGATTTTAAAGTCGGGCAGGGCTTCGTCGGGGCTGGCTTGGCAGCGACGGAGCGTCATCAGTCCGCCGATCAAGGCCGCCGTTCCCACAACCAACAGGCTTGTTGCGCTCGCCTCACGATGAGGCAAGTGCGCTGCGTAGGTGAAGGCGGGCAGCGCCAGAATCGCGCCTCCTGCCCCCAGAGTCCCGAGTGCAAGCCCCGTCAGAATCGCAAAGATGGCTAAGACCGCGCTAGTTTCCCAGGGCACGTATCGCTCGCTCCACATCATCGCGGGTCGTGTAGGCATGCGGCGAAAAGCGCACCCAGTCGCACCGCACGGCGGCCCAGATACTCTGACTGTCAAGTGACTCCAGAACGTCTTCGTTGCTCCGAGTCGGGTGCCGAAACGGGACGATGCCACTGTGGCCGTCCGTCGGGCAGAGCATCATGTCACACGCGCGCAGTTTTCCGCGCAGTGCCTCGGCATTGGCACGGACGGCGGCCTCGATTGCCCCCATTCCCACCGACTCCAGCAGCCCAAGCGAGGCTTCCAGAGCCGCTACAGCCAAGATCGCGGGGCTTCCCTCTTCAAAGCGCTCCGTGCCCGGCTTGGTATCCTCAAAGCGCAGCCGATCCCAGACAAAGGGTCGATCCACCCAGTTCCAGCCGACATTGGTGGGAAGTAGCTCACGGAGGCGCTCAGGCTTGATATAGAGAGGGCCAATCCCCGCCGGAGCCAGCAACCACTTGTGACAGCCCCCGGCGGCGATATCCGCACCACAGGCCGTTAGATCACACTCCAGTGCCCCCAGCCCCTGGATCACATCCACCACAAACCAAATATCTCGGGCCTTACAGAACGCCCCGAGCTTCTCTAGGTCCATCCGCTGGCCGGTTCCCCACTGCACCCAGCTCACGGCTAGCACACGGGTTTTCTCGTCACAGGCCGCCATTAAGTCGTCTTCGGAGAGAAGACCCTCAGGACAGGCGACCAGTCGCGTCTCTACACCACGCCAAGCCTGCGACTGCCAGGGATAGACCACCGATGGGTACTCGCACGCCCCCACCACGACGTTCTCGCCCGGCAGAAACGGGATCGCCTGGGCCGCAATTGCCAAGCCATGGCTCGTGTTGCGCACCAGGCCCACTCCAACAGGCGCGACATTCATGAGCCGGGCAAGCTGCTCGCGTAGGCGCTGTGCCCGCCCTAGGTGAGCACGAAAGGCCATCATGCCATCGCCATGACTCAGCTCAGTAAGAGCTTGATGAACGGCGGTGGAGACCACCATGGGAACGGGCCCCATTCCCGCGTGGTTCAGGTGCACCCCATTCTGGGTACTGGGAAACTGCGCCCGAAACTCTGCAAGTGTCATAGCTCATCGCCCGTTTCTTCGCTGAAGCGGAAGCGCTGCTCTTTCCAGGGATCGCCTAGCATGTGGTAGCCACCTTTTTCCCAGTAGCCCGGTGCGTCTTCCGACTTAAACTCAATCGCGCAGACCCACTTTGCCGACTTCCAGGCGTAGAGCTTTGGAATCACCAGCCGCAGTGGCCCGCCGTGCTCATTGGTCAGCGGCTCACCGTCGTGGCTCCAAGCCACGAGGCAGTCGTCATGGCGGAAGTGCTCCAGTGGCAGGTTCGTGCTCCAGGTCGCGGAGCCCCCCCGAAAGAATGTCACTTCATCGCGCCCGTAGACCATCACGTACTTGGCCGTTGGCTTGAGCTTGACTTGTTGAAGAAGTGTCTGCGTGCTAATCCCTTCCCAGAGATTGCCCAGCCGCGACCAGCGCGTGACGCAGTGCATGTCCGCCGCGACGGTGGTCTTTGGAAGCTCTTGCAGCTCCGCCCAAGTGAGCAAGACCGGCGCCTCGACCTCGCCATAAAGCTCCAGCGTCACATCCTCAGGCGCAATCGGCTTGGGATGAATCCCCGTGTCCAGCACCGGCCACTTCTTCGTGCGGCTCTGGTTGGGCGGAATGCGCTGGCTGCGGCGCATATCGGGAGAGACACACACGCCCTCGGGAATGTCCCCAGGGCCGGGAGGTGTCTCCCCCTGAAGCTTGGTATCAGGGGGAAGTTGCATGATCCCATGATACCTGTTTATCGCACGGCTAGGTACCGGGCTCCTCAGCCACAATGCCGGGTTTATAGTCCTCATAGACATAAACCGGAGTACTCAAGCTCCCTAGGTGCTTCTCCATCAAGGGCTTCACATCACCCCACTCCAGCCCTCCCACTCCCGTTGCCAGACGAGGCAGCGCAAGGCTGGTCAGTTTCTCGGTCTCCACCAGCTTCGCCAGCTCACGCAGGGCATGATTGACATGCTCAAGGTGAGCCTTCCCCGGGTGTCCATGGCTATGTTCAGGCGCGGGTTCCTGAGTGAACAGGCTCACGATCCGCACGCCACCCACGCCGCTCCAGATCCACAGGTTCCCCGGCTTCGGGTGGTACGTTTTATAGTAGTGCCGCAGGTCGCCATACATCCCTGGCCACTGCTCACGAAGCGCCAGAGCCAGTCCGGACTTGCAGTCATCATTAGGTGCGACTCCGTGCGCCAGTGCCGCCGCCTTTGTCTTGAGAATGTCACCTTCCACAAAGTAGATCATCATTTCCTCCACCGACAATTTTAAGGCAGAGCGGAGCAAAGAGAATCCACACTTCAGCAGATTTAGGCTCAGAGATCAGGCTCCAGCGCCACCGAAAAGCTTCCTCCACCTTTTTCGGGCTCCCAACCAAGATGCGGGTATAACTGCTCCCGTCTGGTAACCGAACGTACTCACCATTGTTCCAGTCGGGGCGCGGCCCACCAAAGTCCACTTGCAATACAGGCCCACCGCTCTCTAGCGCAACTCCCGCCCAGAGATGCTGACTCAAGTTAGAGTCTGCTGGCTCGTGGCGCACCTTCCAACGGTACGCAACCCCATCCACGACAATACGGCGTGAGCCACGCTTAGGAATCGCCATCGTACTGCACTCCTACAAAGCTCCCCGTCAGCTGCGCGGCGATGATGCCCGCGCTGGTCACTTCGACACTGAGCTTGAGCCGCCCGCGACCTTTGCGGGTGACCATCTCCGTAAACCGCATCCAGTCTCGCTCACTCGGGGCCGTGCAAGTGGCGATAAACTCACCCGTGGCGGGTAGAAGATACTCGATCTGGCTGGACTGAACCACCACACGCGCCGTGATATTTTCCCGGCGCAAGCCTGTGTGCACCACCGCCCACGCCGCAAGAGTCGCCAGGGATGCTAAGCTCCCCCCAAAAACCGTTCCTCGGTGGTTGGAGTTCGGAGGCAGCGGTGCCGCGAGCACAACTCCCGCCTCGTCGCACTGCTGCACCACCAGCAACATCGCCGCGGTAATCGGGATATGCTCATGGAGATAGGCTTCTAGCTCACTCGCACTCACCGGCGGGGCTTCTCTTTCCAGGCGACCACGGCATAGGCATCGGCGGCGCTGGTGACAGCGACAAATCCCGCTTCGTGCAGGCGCTTGACGACGCCTTTGGTGACTGTCATCCCGCTTCGTGCAGGCGCTTGACGACGCCTTTGGTGACTGTCGCTCCGTGCTTGCTATTGGGATCGCCGATGTAGTGAAAGAGCCGCCCGCGCCGGGAGAGAACGCGAAATGCCTCACGGTAGAACGCCCCCGAGTAGAGGTCGCCCGCAAGCTGCATGGTCGGCGGGTCATGGACTACCAGATCGAATGTCGCATCCGAAAACTCTTTGATGACAGCTCCCGCATCGCCGCTCTTTCGGGTGATATTGCTCTTGCTAAACAGCGGCTCAGACCACGGGTTTTTCGCCGCCATCGCCTCGACCCCTGGATCGAACTCGATCACCGTCACGTGCGAAGCGGTCTTTGCCGCACAGATCGCTGTGTAGCCTAGGCCCATGCACGTGTCGAGGACACGCCCACGCACAGGCTCACAGGCGGCGATTTTCTTCTGCGTATCTTCCCAGGGGTCTACATGCTTGGTGCGGTGCATGGGAAAGCCCGCCACCAGCACGGTGGGCGCTCCCTCCGGCTGGCCCCATAAAGAGACGGCTCGCTTCGTGGATGGGGAGAAAATATAGGCCCGCTCCAGCGAGCCATCATCCTTTATCGTAAAGCAGCCCGTGTCGTGCTCCGCCACTTCTTTGACCGCATCCCACGAAACAGTTGGCCCATCGCCCGGAAGCTGCACGCCCGCCTCGGTCAGACTCACCATGACGCGCGACTTGTTTAAGTCAAGCGTCGTCTCCAGCTCACCAACGCCCTCTTTAAAAGCAAGTAACCAAGGAAGGGCTTGCCACCGGCAAATAATGGGGGTCATCGTGTGTAGCTCCAGCTCAGGGGTGAGCCACCTTCGTAGGGCATGACCCCGTGAAACGGGCGGGGATCGTTGTCGAAAACCAGGGGCAGGAAGTGCTTATCCCCGGGCCAGAGCGGCAGCGCACACGCAATCAACTCCTCCAGTGGCTGCCAGCTCAGGGTACCTTCGTCGTTGCCCGCACTCACCTCACCTGTAAACTCGGTAATCACGAAGATAAACCCAAACCAGTCCTCGCCGTTCTTGCCAAAACCCGGCCAGGAGAGCGTCCCACGCAGGCTCATCTCGCTCGCCTTGATCCCCGCTTCTTCCAAAAGCTCACGCTTCATCCCGGCAGCAGCATCTTCGGTAGGCTCTAGTTTCCCACCAAGGCCATTGTACTTTCCCAGTGCCGGGTCATCCGGGCGGGTATTGCGATGGATCAGCAAGACCGAGCTGCGATCTGGCGAGAGAACATAGCCCAGCGTGGCTAAAATCGGAGTGTACGGCATATCTCTCTGTGATACCATATTCCTGCTATGAGTCAGGTAATTGTGATCTCGCAAGATGAAACCCACGACAGCTACGAAGCTCGTCTTAATGGCACGCACGGCGAAGGTGCAACCTTGGGCGCAGCACTCGACCAGCTTCTCAATCAGCTAGATGATCCCTACACACCGCTCCTTTTGGTGCGTCAAGATCGCCCCGATCACTTCTTTTCCCAGAAAAACTTTGAGCGTTTGCAGGAGCTTCAGAGAAAGGCAAAGTCATCATTAGAGAGCCTTAATCCTACTGAGACAACAGAGCTTAGGGACTTAATCGCCAAAGAATTCCGCGCCACAATCCAGCGAAGTGAAGCGCTGGTCGCCCAAGCCGCATGAACGCGTTCTATCCGCTTGTCGCAGCACGCGCCGAACATCGCTGCGAGTACTGCCGTGCTCCAGAGATCATCTTTAACTTTCGTTTTGAAGTGGAGCATATCGTCCCACAGGCTAGCTCCGGCACGAGCGATTTGAGCAACTTAGCGCTTGCTTGTCGCGCCTGCAACTCCTTTAAGTCCTATTTTTGGTCCGCAGCCGACCCCGAGACGGGGACTGTTGTTCCCCTCTTCCATCCTCGCCAAGATATCTGGGCGGAGCACTTCCGCTTCGATCCCACCAGCTACCAAATCCAAGGTATCACTCCCATCGGCAGAGCCACCGTGGAGCGGCTCTTACTCAATGCGGACTACCAGCTCGAAGCTCGCTCGCGCTGGTTTTTGCTGGATATTTTCCCTTAAATTTACTTAAACGGGTTCTTGAGCTTGTCGTAGATGCGCTGCTCTAGGTGCTCCAGAGAGACTTCTCCCGACATGAGTCGCCCGACGAGCTTGGTGCCTGCGGGGTTCTTCACACCGAGCTTGTAGGAGAGATAGGGCGTACGATGAAACACTTTGCCGACCCGAAGCGCGGCGTCAAACTCGCCGGCCAGCTCGGTCTTGACGGCCTCTGTGTAGCTCTGGGTGGTGTTTTCGGCGAGGTGCTGCGCGGCGATATTGCCGGTGCGAACGGCGTACTGGATGCCCTCGCCAAAGAGCGGCTGAACGACACCTGCCGCATCGCCCACTAACAAAACGCGGCCATCTTTGGTGGCGAGTGGCTCGATGCCGGTCCAGAATGGGATCGGGTGCGCCCAGAGCTTGGGCGCGTCCATGCCTTCGGGGTAGGTCATCCCAACGGAGCCGAGCATGGTGTGAATGGCATCCATGAGAATCTTGCCGACATTCTGCTCCGCTTTAGGCTGGCGCGGCACGAGCATTCCCGCCCCCACGGAGAGATAGCCCGCCTTGGGAAAGATCCAGGCGTAGCCGTTCTTCACCGAGCCATAGTCGAGGTAGCAAGCATCTTTCAGCACACCCGCGCTTGCGGGGTACTCAAACGGAATCTCTACTTCCCTCGCAATGCCCCAGCGCTTGCCCAGGCGTAGACCAGCGCGGGCTCCGACAATGCCTTTTGCACCGTCGGCTCCGACCACGTAGCGGGCAGTCCAGCTTTCGTCGCCCGCCGTGACCGTCACGCCGTCACTTTGAACCGTCACGTCGCTGACTTTCACGCCCAGCTTGAGCGTCGCACCTGCCGCTTGGGCTTTCTCCACCAGGTAGGTATCGAAGCTCGGGCGCATGACCATCCAGACCTGGGCAGGCTCTCCATTGCTACAGGTCATCTCCGCGAGCACCGGCGACTTGCCACGCCAGGTATGGCGCAGCTTGGTCACGGTAAGATCGGTGAACTTCTCCGGCTCTAGGCCATCAATATGCCGCATCAGCGACGAAGGAATTCCCCCGCCGCAGGGCTTGTAGCGCGGCAGGCTTGGGGCACGGTCCAGCAAGAGCACTTTCAGCCCCCGCTCGGCACACTTCCAGGCGCAGGTAGCACCACCCGGCCCTGCACCCACAACAATCACATCAAAAATCATTTCTCTAATGTTACCGCAAAGATCTTGATCTTAGGGTCGCGGGTGAGGGTGATCGAGACAAGCTCCTTGGTGACGGCTATTGGAAAGACGATATGCCGGACGGTGAGTGTGCCCACCTGATCCCCCTCCAGGCGACGCTGGCGCGGGGTGGTGAAGGCAGCGGCCTCATCAGCGGCTTCTGGTGTGGCAATATCGCGCAGGACCCGCTTGAGCACCTCGGTCGTGCCGTCTTTGTAGGTTAACAGAACGCTTAGGTTGCGCTCCCCTCCTGTCGCCACCGCCGCCATGTGCGCGGCGAAAAACTTACCTTTTGGAACGCGGATGACCTGCTCATTGCACGAGATCATGTTCTTCTGACCATCCACACTAGAGCCGTAGCGGAAGCTGATGCTACGAGCTGCTTGCGAGGAAATATCAGCGAAGTACCCTGAGGGAACAATCGAATTGCCTTGATTGAGCCCATAGCGGTCGCTGGGGAACCACTCGGCAGGGATTGTTAGCCCCGTTCCATCCAGGTTGCCATCCCGCGCACGTGCCTCGGAGGAGACTCCATCACTATCGTACAGTGCTGTGAGGTCAAGGAGTGCTTGCCGCCCGCCGGTGACATTGAGGGGTACCATGAGCATGTCTCCGGTGCGGCTGATCGGGTGCATGGCAAAGACGACCTCCGGCGGACGAAGCGCGAAGAGCGCCAGTACATACCGGCCTGGCCTCTCAGGGACAGCGATCTCTGCGGTGATCTCGATGGACTCGCCGGGGGCAACCTCACGCTCCAGAAACGCATTCAGGATCGCGCGGCCCAGAGGAGCCCGCAAGCCATCTGCCTGAAACCAGCGACCTGTCACGGCGACACGGCCCTTGTCCCAGCGCTTCAGACCACGGTTGATCAGGATCACTTTTACCACGACGTTTTTTTCCGCCTCAACCGTGTCCACAAGTTTTGCATCGGGGGCCAGCATCAGGCGCGCGTCATCGTCGCCGGGGTAGACCGCCACGCGTTCCTCATAGACCCCCTGGACGGGATTGGTTGTGCCAAGACGCGAGAGTGCCCACCGAATTCGATAGCCCGCTTTCCGAACATCAGGCGACTCCAGCCGCCGCTCCGGGTAGGCGGGCTCCAGCGGTGCTCCCTCTTTGTCGGTGAGCGCCACGACCATCGGAAGCTCTGTCCAGACACCCGGCTTAAGAGCACTTCCCACTGGCGCTGAGCCTGAGGAGATCACCTCTTTGCCATCGTTGCTGAGGATCTGGTAGAGAAGCTGGGCATCGGCGGGAGCCAGTGCCTCTTTTCCCAGCCAGCGCAGACGCACGGTGGCGGGGAACTTGCCTCCTGTCCGAAGCAGCGGCGAGAGAGTCGAGTGGTCAAACTGCACGGTATCGGTGAGCTTCTCTTCCACACGAACGGGCAGCCGAATCCCCGTGCGCTCGCCGGGGGTCAGGAGCTCCAGGCTGAGCTCGTAGTTTCCGGTGGGCAGGGGCGTCCCATCGCCCTTGATCGTGGCAACTCCCAGTGAGACAGTGGTGGAGAAGCCAGGCAGGAGCGACTCTCGCAAGGGAACCCGCACCGGACCCTCGGCGACCACGGTCTCGCCCTGCATCCAGCGGTAGGCCACCTGCACCGAGTCATCGAGACTGATGGCCTTTCCCCCAATATTGGTGAGGGGAATCGGAAGCGCGGTCAGTGTCCCCGAGGCGAGCTTCCGGGGCAGGTCCAGCACACCAAACTGAAGGAGCGCGTTCTTATTGGCATCGGGAATCGTGGCGAGGCGGCGGGTCAGCTCCGTGTAGAAGTCACCGTACTGGCGCGAGGGAGCGAGCTCGGTGCCTCGGGTAAAGTCGTTCCAGGAGTCCAGAACCAC
The DNA here is from genome assembly GCA_026392155.1 of Armatimonadota bacterium. GTDB lineage: Bacteria > Armatimonadota > Armatimonadia > Armatimonadales > Armatimonadaceae > Armatimonas. The sequence goes on from JAPLCP010000177.1 coordinate 40,401, forward strand.
CCAGGGATCGCCACTCTTGCGGGCACTCTCCCAGGACTGGGCAAACGCCTCCCCCGAGCGTCGCATGACAAACGGCTCGTGGCCTCCGGGCGAGACACTGGCAAACGGTAGCCCAACCGCGATACTGATCCCACCCGAGGTCGCCCCGAACTCTTGTGCAAATGTCTGGCGCAGTGCCGCCGCGACCTCGGGAGTTAGAGTGCTCGCATCGGAGAGAAAGACCGGATAGACCGAGATCCCGCCCACGCGAACCATGGCACGTAGCTCGGGCGGCACGAGAGAGAACCAGCGGCTGATGGCCGGATAGAGATCGCCCTTGACTTGTGACATGTCCAGCCAGAGACCTAGCTGCGGAAATGCCTGGCGCTCTTGTTGCATCTCGCGACAGGCAGCCACCAAGACGGCCAGCGCTTTCTCTTCTAGCGGCCCGGTTGCGATATCGGGGCTACCAAGCTGTGTCAGCGCCACTTCTACCCCCGTGCGACGGAGCTGCGCCAGCTCCGTGCGTGCCCAGCCAACCCGATCGGCAGAGTACCAGGGACCAAAGCCATTGGCAGGCTGATCCACTGGGACAAATGTCCCGTTGGCCCCGATAATTCCCTGGGGTGGGAACGTGATCTTGGTAATATCGCCCTGGTAGGCCAGCGAGAGACGCGCAAAGAGCCGCCGCTCGCGAGCACCATTGGCAGGCAGGGCCGGGGCAGTTGCCTGGTCGGGGTCGAGCGCGGCGGGAGCCACGGGGCCTACAGCGGCTTGAACCGGCGGTGCAGGGACGGCAAAGCGAACACTGGCTCCCGGCCACTCCCCGATCTTCTGCTCGCCGTCAATAAAGGGAGCGGTCACGGATGCCTGAAGCGCCAGCGGCCCAAAGCTCTCCGCCTTGTCGAGCGCCGCCGTTGCGGGAAAGACAGCGGGCGTGGGAACGCCTTTTTTGCGCACCGCGGCTGCATAGGAGATTGCCGTTGTCGCAGCCTTCTTCCCATCCACCCCCAGCGCATCCCAGGGAATCGCCAGCTCGACCGTGTAGCCCTTGTCGGTGTCATCAAGGCGATTGAGTGTCCCCTTGCGCGTCACGCCAAACTTGACACTAAAGAGCGGCTTGGGTGCCCCGTTCTCCAGAAACGTAAAGCCCCCCGCCACCGAGACCAGCATGGCCCGCACAGGCTCGTTGCCGATCTTGAGGTAGAGGCCCACTCCGTCATCGTCCTCGATGTTTTTCGCCATTGGCTCCGGATGCACTCCTAGAAGCTGGGCATTGTCTACCTGAAACGTCGCGTAGAGGTAGCTGGCATCGTAGGTGAAGCGTGCCTCTGCCTGAGGCAATGCAGGCGCGGGGGCCTGCGCAAGAGCCGCTCCCGGCAGAAGTAGGGCAAGGGCCGCCGCAGCGGCAAAGGTATTTCTGAGCATAGTCATCCGCTTAGAGAATACCCGATAGAGGAAAGTTACAGGATACCCTCCTCCCCCAGCCCCTCCTCCCAATCCTGGGAGGAAGGGGAGAGAGGGGAGCCCGGGGGATGGGGTTAGAGGCGGAGGGCGCGGTAGAAGGGGGTGGTGAAGACGCGGAGGGCTTTTACGGCCTCGTTACGCGCTGCGGTGGTGGCTTTGGCGTGAGCCTGCGCCTCGGCACTGCTGCGCCGGGCTGTGGCAAAGCTCTCCACCTGTGCCGCGAGGGCCGCCAGCGCGGCGCTGTCGTAGCCCACGGAGGCGACGAGTGCGGCATAGGGTGCCTGCGCCGCCGTCTTGAGGCTTGCCTGTGCCGCTGTCAGGAACTTCTCGCCGTCCTTGGGAATGCGTCCCGTCACGCCCAGTGCCGTCTGAGTGGTCTTGTCTGACGTGGCGATGCGGATGGCCTCGCGAAAGCGCACAATGCCACTCAGCGCCGTCGCCTGTGCCGCCTTCGCCGCTGCCACGCCCTTGTCTGCCTCACCCAGCGCCCGCTGCCGCGCCGCAAACGCAGTCACGGCGGCCTCGGCCAGTGCTGCCCCGTCGGTTAGGCGTGCCACGCTAAACCCAAGCGTGGCTAACTTCGTCAGGGTCGCGGGTGTCTCCAGCGCTTGCTTGATACTCTGCCGCGCTTCGTTGATGTAGTTCTGGATGTCCTGATCTTGTTCCTCAGGAGTCCGCCGTGGTGCCTTCGTCTTCGCGGCCAGTTCCCCCGCCGTTCCTTGCGGTACTTCTTCGTTTCCCATACGTTTCCTTACTTTCCGGCATCGCTGCCTTGATCTCAGGCATCGTTACCTTTGTCTCCGCCACGGTTCCTGAGCGATTCTGGGCCGTCCCCTTGCTCTCAGGCACCGTTACCTCACGTTCCATGGCGGTTCTCTTTGATACGCGAAAAGAGCTTACAAACGTTCCCGTGGTTCGAGTTTTGTTTTGCCTCCCCCGGCTCGCTTAGGCTCGCCCCCCCTCCGGCTTCGCGAAGAGGGTTAGGTGGAAATGCTGGTTGCGTTTTCTTTGAAGAAGGGTTCAACATCGCTGCTGGTTTTGATGCGCTTGAAGATGGCTTCTCGGATTTTTTCGTCTTGGAGGTTGAGCCGCCTAATTTCGCCGTCTTCGACAACGATGGATTCGATTCGGCCAAACTCTGCCCCGTGGTCTTTGGCGTACTGTGCTAGTCCAACCAATTTAGGAGCGGCATCCGCGAACGAGGAGGTATGTGGGTCTATGATGTCTATCTTGAGGCCGTCGGAGGTTTGGCGCACGGTCAGGAAGTCAGCGAAGACGCGCTTCCATTTCTCGCCTTCTTTGTAGGGTGCGGCCAGCGCCCAGGGTTTCCGTGGGACATTGCGAAGCCAGCCCAGCGTATCCGAGCGCTTGAGTTCTGCCTCTAAGACTGGGGCTTCCCACTCGTTGAGATCAGCAGGATAGGAACCGTCCTCAGCGATATAGAGATGCTTTTTCCAGGGAGCCGTGTTTTTCTTGGAAACTTCCAGCACATCGGGGTAGCTTAGAGGAGTCAGCACGGGTTCGGTTGCCAGCCCATGAATGTCAAGGTAGGCTTGCCGTTTTGCCTCGGAGAGTGTGGCGATTTGTTCTTGGTGACGAATGAGATAGCCATTGGCTTTCTTTTTTGCCACTGCCTCTATATCCCGCTTAAGGTCGGCATTGGTGAGGGCGACCAGCTCTAGCTTTGCCTGCCGGGTGGAGACTTTGCCCTCGGTGACACGCTTGCGCCACCAGGTTTTATGGATGCCCTCTAAGAGCTTTCGACCAGCGGCTTCAAAGAGTCCCTCAATGTCTTCGTTGGCTGCCTGGAGCTTCTGCGCATCACCAACTGTGGATAAAGTGCCATAGAGTAGGTAAGTGACAAGCTGAATGTCCAGTGTGTCCCGCTCCTCAATGATGGCCTGAAACTCAGGAGTGCTGGCACGTCGTCCGAGCGCGGTATCTATCACTTCCAAGAGTGCGGCTTGGGCATCGTCTATTGCGGTCTCGTGGAGTCCGTCCATCGTGAGCCTTCGCGCCAGCTTCATCACCCGTCGCGTCTCGCTGGGAGTGGTGGCACGGGGCACGGCGTATGATGGGAGCTTGGCAAGTGCCGCAAAGATTGCATCGGTGTCCGGGGCGCGGCGAACGGTAACGCTTTCCTCCCCTGCCCGTGCCTCTGTTGGTGGCAGGAGCGAGGAGCCAGGTTCGGTGAGCTTCTCGACCACGGTTTTTAACCCCTGGGCATCGTAGTGCGGCAGGTAGAGCGCGACGGTGTTTAGGTGCTCGTTGGAGTCTACGCGCCGTGCCAGTGGGGTTCGCACCATCCGCCCGACAAGCTGGGCGATATTGGTGGAGTCGGTGGCAGAGCGAAACGACATCATCACCTCGGCGCGGGGGCAGTCCCAGCCCACCGAGAGGCTTGTCTTAAAGAGAATAACCTGGACATGGGGATCGCTGTCTATGTCCGAGGGAGCCAGGTAGCGAATGGTGCGATTTCCTACCGTAATGGGAGTATGCCGATCAAAAGCGTGGGCGATAGCCTCTGAGGGAAACCCGCCGAGTTCCGTGTCTAAACAGGCTAGAACTTCGTCCAAGTTCGTCTTTGTCGCGGCTGTCTCCTTGGCCTTTGCGCCCGCTTCCTCTCCTGCATCACTCTTACCGGGCGCATCTTCTACCTGGAGCACGAGCAGGGGGCGAACCATCGAAATCCCCTCTTTTGCGCTGTAGTCGCTCCAGTGGTGCTGGTAGTTACGCCATGCCTGAACCGCAGAGCGCAGGAGGGTCATATCCCCAGGCTGTTTCTCGGTGGGGTGCCAGAAGACAATCGCCTCTTTAATCAGCCCCGACTCGCGCACCTCAGACGGAGGGATACTAACGCGTTTAGGGGCACGGTCTGTACCGGCGATTAGGTCATCAAAGCGCTTGGGCGTAGCAGAGATTCCCACGATCAACGGAACAGGGTTTGCTTCCCCAGATTGGCCAATGATGAACTTCTGAATGATAGCCTGAGCTTCCTTGGTGGCTTGCGGCGATTGCCCCATACCTCGGTGTGCTTCGTCAATCAGAACATAGAAATCGCCGGGACTCTGCGCCGCCGTGTTGTTTACCGTCTCGAAGAATGTGTACTGCCGCTTGTCGCCGTGGGAATTGAGTAAGCCTTTCTTACCGAGCTTCTGTGTGTTGAGGAAGTAGACCATCCCTGGTGTGAGAGTTTCCTGGTCGAAGTCAGTATCAATCACGCGGAGCCGAGAAGGGCCAAGAAGGTGGCTTACCTGAATCATCCGGCGGCGTGTCTGCTCGTTCAGCTCGGGCTGATCGGTGATCCAGAGAAAGACCGCGTTCGGGGTCGGTCCTGCATCTTCGTCTCCTTCCAGCAATCTCTCGATGGCCGCTGTAATCATCACCGTCTTGCCCGAGCCTGTCGGTGCCGAAAGAGAAACGGCCTGTAGTTCGCCTTCTGCTGCGAAACGTGAGGCACGACGTAGGTTTGCTACGAGTTTATCTACGTGTTCAGTTTGGAAGTCTTTAAGTAGTATTTTCATTGGATACGGAAGGAGCGTAGGTAGTCACGGTAGAGCATCTGAATATTTGTAATGGTGGAGGGAAGCTCTGGTTTCATCTCGGCATATGCCTCGTTGGAGTCGGTCACCAGGAAGGCATGGGTCACGTCGGGCCGGGCTTGCAGTGCCGCCACAAACGCAGGCAGGCGCTTCTCGTCAAAGAGTACCCCGTACTTTGCGCCCTCGGGAATCAGAAACCCCACCGCGCTTTCCTGCGTCTCGCACTCACCAACGGCACCCGCAGCCAGCCAAAGTGCCGGAGCAATCGCGGCAAACTGCGTCCCAATATCCACCAAGTCGGGGTCGAGGTAGTTGAGCTTGAAGAACGAAACATTCTCCTCAAACCCCTGCTTAAACTCTCGTCCTCCAATATGAGCCCCTGGAATCGGCGTACCGTCTGGCCGCAACCCCGTCACAACCGCCTCACACCGACGGCGCGTCACTTTCTCAAAGATCCCCTCGGCCTCAAACTCAGGATCACCCCGCCGAAACCCCATTTCCTTAAGCGGCTTCTGAGCATCTTCCGAAACTTCATTGTTGGACACAAGAATACACCGCCGACTTCCCCCGTCCTCAGAATTGAGTAAGCAGGTTGCATGGAACGTGGTTCCAGATCCACCAAATAAATCAACAATGATCGCGTTTTCATTGTTGGCCCCAGCAACTTTGAGGCAGTCACAAACAGCATTTATAGATTTTGCGAATGGAAAAGGTGAATTACCAAAAATTTTGTTAAGAATACCAGTTCCCCACTCAACAATCGAATATGAAGGATCATCCCACCACGTTGAAGGCAATGATTTTGTATCATTAAGTCTAACTTTACGAAGAATCGAAATATTTTCTCCATCTCTTTTGATTTTAAAATCTGCTAGATTCTCTAGGGCTGTTTCGTATCCGAAAGACCAGATTCTTTC
>JAPLCP010000109.1 GCA_026392155.1 Armatimonadota bacterium
ATAAATATTTTTAATCATAATAAGAGACATACAAATCCAAATATTTTACACGCTAGCCAATGTATCAAATTCAACTTTCCATGTTGCGTACGCTGCTGCTGAGTATGCATCATAAGGATAAGGAGTAAATCCACCACCACTCGCTTGTGTTTCCCATTCAAAAACAGCAATACCACTATTTTCTTCTGTTTCAAAGACATTTGTATGACTATAATGATCGTCACCTGGCGATGCTCCATCAAAAAGCACACCAGCACCTGCATATCCCGAAGAAGATGAGCTCCAATGCTTTGTCCAATTGACTTGAAAAGCTCCTGTGTTCCCAGGAATCGTACCATGCTGAGTTGCATTGGGATCCCACTCAAATTCAGCATGACCACGAGCCCTTGCAATCATACTTATCCCAGCAGGTTGTCCATTAGCAAGACTACCATGTGTTTTAATAGCAGTTCCATTTTGCCAATAGTCTGCGGTTGATGGATCTTCTACAAGCCGTGTAAAAGGAGTAGCTACTTCCTCGGTATCGCTTGATCCATACACTCCCCAATCAATTGTTATTTGATCAGTACTCGCATTTCCTACTGGTTCGCCTGAATAACAAATATGTTGACTTTCAACTTCTATGACAGAACTTACGACCCAGTTTCCTGCCTGAGCAGGAGTTGTCACTATCGCAGTCAAACAAGCAAGCAATACTACAAATAAATACTTTTTCATGTAAGTTTTCGTTTTTCTAGATTGGGCTATTCGCCCGAAGATTGGGCTATTCGCCCGAAGATTGGGCTATTCACCCAGCTGACTGTTCTACAACCCCAAATTTACGTGGTCAGGATGAGAACACAATTGTCCTCGAATGAGTAAAGTCTAACATAGGCAAATAAATTTGTCAAGTAATAAAAAATAATTATTTCCCCAGCATCTCGCGGGGTGGCTCTCGGGTCGGGTGTGGATCGCGCCGTTGCGCCACTCTGCGAGGGAGCGTTACCACTCATGTACCCAGTTACTTTTCAGACCTTTGTCCACGATGACTTGAAATCCTGGTGGCAAGATAATTTTCCGACCAGGATTTCCGGCTTCAAGAGAAAGCACACACCCGAGAGGGCGACCAGCTGGCTGCACGGGGTTCGTGGATGCGATCGCGAACCTCTCGCTCCTCGGCGAGCGCGACACCACATTTGTTCTAGTCTCCTGTGCGCCGCTTGCCAAGCTCGATGCCTGAAAGCAAAAGCATGGCTGGAGCTAAGCGTCTTCTTCCGGCTCGGCGACGATGTTTTCCATACCTATGCCCTCTTGGATGTCACGCCCTACGATCGGCAAGAGGACTCCCACGCAGGCTGGCCCCAAAAGCCCACCTACGGGTAGATGCTACCGTAGCTCGATACTGTCACCATAGGCGGGGACGTTTACGTTCCAGCCGAAGCGCTCTTTGATGTGCCCTTGCATGGCCAGGGCCGCTTCGGGCTCGCCGTGGGTGATGTAGACCTGGCGCGGGGCGACTTTTGCCAGCGGCTCTAGCCAGCCAAGAAGCTCGTTGTAGTCCGCATGGCCCGAGAAGCCCCCAATTTTCTTGATGCGGCAGCGCACCGGGAACCATTCTTTGTAGAGCTTGATCTCGGGCTCGCCCTCCAGAATACGGCGGCCTGTGGTTCCGGCGGCCTGAAAGCCCACAAAGCAGATCGTCGCCTCGGGGTTGGAGACAAGCTGGCGGGCGTGGTGGATGATGCGCCCGCCTGTCATCATGCCCCCGGCAGAGATAATCACACGGGCACCCGTCTCTTCGTTTAGACGGCGGGACTCCTCACGGCTCGACGAGAACCCCATGCTCTTGGTGCGGAGCGGGTTGCGCTTTCTCTGCGTGAGCTCACGGGTGTCATCATCGTGCTCCTCCACCATACGGAGGTAGGCTTGCGTCGCTTCGGCGGCCATCGGGGAGTCGGCGCGGATGGGGACGATAGGAATCTCTCCGGCATCTTCCAGCTCCCGAATGTGGTAGAGAATGTCCTGGGTGCGGCCCACGGAGAACGCGGGAATCAGCACCGGAGCGTTGCGGGCGTGGGCATCGCGGATCACCTCAGCGAGCGCCACTCGCGGGTCTTCGTCCTCGTGGAGCCTATCGCCGTAGGTAGACTCCACCAGCACGTAGTCAGCAGGGTGCGGCGTCACCGGGTCGCGCAGAATGGGCTGGTTCCAGCGACCTATATCCCCCGAGAAGATAATGCTGCGTGTCTCCCCGTGTGCTCCCGCACCGCTTACCTCGACCCGGAGCGAGCGAGCGCCGAGCATGTGCCCCGCGGGCCACCACTGCACTCGAATATCGCTAGCAGCTTGAAAGCCCTCGGTGCCGCCTTTCTGGGGCCGAAAGAGCTTGAGGGTACGTCGGACATCGTTGCGGTCGTAGAGCGGGAGCGCGGGCTGGTGTTCCGTCAGGCCCTTTTTATTGCGCCAGTCGGCTTCTTCTTCCTGAAGCTCGGCGGAGTCCTCTAAGATAATCCTTGCCAGCTCGGCTGTGGCACGGGTGCAGTAGACCTCGCCCTTGAAGCCATTTTTCACCAGCGCGGGCAGATAGCCCACATGGTCGGTGTGCGCATGGGTCAGCACGACCGCATCAATGCTCACCGGGTCGAAGGGCGGTGCCTGCCAGTTGCGATCGCGTAGCTCTTTTAAGCCCTGAAAGAGCCCACAGTCAATCAAGACTTTGCTGTTTTTCGTCTCGATGAGATACTTCGAGCCCGTAACCGTCCCCACGCCGCCCCAAAAGGTCAGCGTCGCGATCTGCGGGTTCTGCGTCTTTGCATGTTCAATTCGTGCCATGCTTGACAGTGTACCCCTTCCTAACGCAAGAGAGTGTCGGTGATGTACTCCTTGAGCTCTACTGCTCCGCCAGCTCCGAAGCTAGCACGGCGTCGATATTAGAGCACAGCGTCGGCAAAAAACACGAAACGACGACGTATTTTTTTATCCCTCGGGGCGGGCGACGCGGGCGATGATCTCTGGCTCGCGCTCCAGTAGCCACGGCTCAGTGAGGCGCAGCGAGAGAAAGTACAGACCGACCGTGTAGAGAAAGGCAAAGGGCACCGTGACCAAGAGCCAGGCATGCCCGATCCAGAAGTGCGGCACCAAGACAGCGGCTAGAACCGGCACGTAGAGCACCAGCGCCGCCAGGCTGATTCCCAGGCTCAGAAACGCATAGCCCACTCCTCCGCTATTGCTCTGCCGCGCCTTCAGCCCTTGCGTGTTGACGCGGTAGGGAATCATCACCGAGACCGCATTGCCCACCGCCGCCAGCAGCACCGAGGCACAGACCATCCAAGGCAGTAGCAACACCAGCATGTCGAGCCGCTTAAGCACCAGACAGAGCATCACCGTTGCCCCGACATTGAGCGGGAGAATCGCCGAGAGGTTTGCCAGGTTCTTGCCGATCAGCAGCTCCCGGCGACGTGTGGGAAAGGCAAAGAGAAGTGTGGCCGCGTTGGCTTCCGGGCCGAAGATATTGTAGGAGAGAATGCTCTGCTGAAAGAGCGTTAGGGACGTTGCCAGCCAGAGTGCAAGTGTCGTGCGGGCCTCGCTAAAGCCCAGCGCATCGCCGCCCTTGCCCCGGTTGAAGGACATAAACACCCCAAAGCCCAGCATGTAGATAAAGTTCATCGCCATGAGCCGGAAGTACGGGTCGCGGGTAAAGACACGCCACTCTTTCTGGAAGATCGCCCCGACGATACCTCCTCCCCCGGCCCCTCCTCCCAATCCTGGGAGGAGGGGAGAGAGGGGAGATTTCCCCTCCTCCCGGGGTCGGGAGGAGGGGCCGGAGGAGGAGGGATTAAGGG
>JAPLCP010000110.1 GCA_026392155.1 Armatimonadota bacterium
CGCGGCGATAAATTTCTCTAGGTGCTTGGCGGCGTAGGTCTCTGCCCAGTTCTCCAGCGTCTCAGTGACAGCGGCGCGTTTTTTCGAGGGCTTCTTGCGTGGATTGAGCGTGAGCGTCACATGGTGCCCGACTTCGTGAAAGAGCGTGTGGGCGAGCTGGAGAACCACGCCGCGTAGAATCGTAGCCTCTGAGGCGCTGGCGTAGCGCGGTGAGTTGGTGATGAGGTCTATGTGCGGCTGCACATAAAGCTCGATGCGAATCCCGAGATGATCCCGAATGTAGACCCCGAGCCGCTCGCCCTTGGGGTCGTAGTCGTGGACATAGATTCCCGCAAGACGTAGCAGGTGCTCGCGTGGTGTGGTTGCCAGCGCTGCCCGCAACCCTATGCCAATTGCCTCGTCGTAGTACTCCGTCGCTTCCCAGTGAATGTGCATGATAATCGCCTCTGTTGTACCCGTATTTGAAGGCGCGGCAAAGACAAGCCCGGAGCGCGAGACGGCCCTCTCCCAGGCGAGGAGAGGGCTAGCGCTTCGGGAGCTTGATATCGCCGTCTTTGAAGGGCTTGGCGGTTTTCTTCTCTTTTCCGTCCTTGCTCTCTGAAGGCTTTGCAGCATCGGTGTAGTTGGCGGGGAAGGCGTTGAACTGCCGCCAGAGCTCGTACCAGAGGGGGACGGTATCAAGCTGAACCCAGCCGATGGTGTCTATACCGGGGCGCAGGCGCAGTGAGGGGGGCCATGCTGCCTCTTTACCTGCTGCGATAAGCTCTTGATCGGGCTGAATCCAGACGCGCACGCGACCCGAGCCATCGTCTGCGGGATCCATGTTGGTGACCACGCCTGCAAAGGTGCCCACGGCGGCTTGAGGGAAGCCTTGGATCTGGACGGCGGGGAAGCCGTTGAACTGGAGTCGGGCTTTGCGTCCCACGGTGACGAGGGGCGCATCAAAGCCGCTGAGTACCAGCTCGACGGCCTGATCGAGCGTCTCGGGGACGATCTCCAAAAGCACATCATCTTTCTTGACCGTCTGGCCAGGGCCGATGGTCTTGCCAATCCGTGAGACCCTCCCCGACGACGGTGCGAAGATTTTTTGCTGGGCGACGCGTGCTTGCATGTTCTCTCGCTCCAGCTCGGCTTTTGCGATACTGTCGGTGATGGCGGCCAGGCTCTCTTTGACTTGCTGCAAGTTCGCCCGCTCTCGGCTCAGGGCCGCTGCGGTATCGGCGTCTACGCGGGTCTGCTCAAAGCCAAAGACCGTCACGTCGCGCTGCGCAGAGGCGAGTGCCTCTCGGGCAGAGACGACCTGGGCCGTGGCGCGCTGCACGTCAATATCGGCCTGAATGCCCGTCGCCTTGGCAAATCTTAGATCGGCCTCGGCGTTGAGGATCTCTTTTTGCGCGATCTCCACGGCCAGCTTGGACTGGGTGAGCTTGACCTCGGCGGCATTTAATGCCTGCTCCGCCAGCTCAAACTCACGCTGAGAGCGCAGGCCCTCTTTGAGAAGCTCCGCAAGACGCTCTTTCTGGATGCGGTTGACTCTCAGCGAGACGGTATCGGCGTCGATGGTCTGCTCGGCTTGCTTCAGGCGATCTTTTGCCTGTGCGACGCGCTGTGTGGCCTGGGTGATGCGCTGCTCCGCCTGCTTTGTGGCGACTTGCTTGGTGGCATCTAGGGCTTTCTGCGCGACGACCACGTTTTGTTGCGCAACGCCAAGCCGGTTGCGTGCCTGTCCCTGGCGCTCCGAGGCTGCGGGGATCTGGGCACCGCGTGAGCCTTCGAGCGAGACGAGCTGTGCTTCAATCTCCGCGATGCGCTGCTCGACCTCGGCCTTGCGCTGGCGCTGGGCCGTGAGCTGCTTATCAATGAGTTTATAGCGATTCTGAGAGAGAAACCGCGACTCGGTGTCCTCGATCTCGCCCAAAAGCTGACCTTTTTTGATGTTCTGGCCCTCTTGGACACTCCAAGATACCAGCCGTCCCCCGATCTGGGCATCCACGGTCTGTGGGCGGTTCATCACGGCAAACACACCGACTTTTCCATTGCCGATCACCGTCTGCTGGAACGGAGTGAGCTTGAGAATCGCGGTGAGAATCGCGACAATGGTAAGGAGTGTGATCACGATCCGGCGCTTGCCGGGGCGTGTGGGAACGAGGCGCTGTGTGCGCTGATCCAGCTCTTTTTGCGAAGACAAACTTGCCATTTTTAAAGTGCTCCTCGCAGCATGCGGCTAAGCAGGGGAAAGAGGCGCACAAACTCGCTATTCTCAGTCGCTGCCAGCTCCTGTGGACTGCCGCTCTCGACGATCTTACCATCCGCTAAGACATAGATCTTGCTGGCACGGGTCACGACCGGCCCCTCGTGCGAGATATCGATGATCGTCCAAGGATTCTCCGGCGCGAAAAGCCCGTCTAAGATCGCCAGTGTCGTATTTTCATCCAGGCCCGTAAAGGCCTCATCGAAGATCAGTAGCTCCGGCTTGTCCACAATCGCACGGGCAATCAGAATCCGCTGCGCTTGCCCACGCGAGAGATTTTCGCCGCCAGGAACCAAGCGAGACTGGAGGCCCTCCGGAAGCGCGGCGATCTCATCTATGCACTGTGCTAGTGTGATAGCCCAGCGCACCTGCTCGGAAGAGATTCCCGTGCGGCCCATGCAGATATTCTCCTCGATCGTGCCCTCAAAGATCGCGTCCTCGTAGGACATGATATTGACACGGTCGCGCAGGCAGCTCAGAGACGCCCCACGTAGCTCCACGCCGTTGAGCTCGATCAGCCCAAAGCTCGCCTCCTCAAGCCCTCCCAGAAGCGAGGCCAGTGTGGACTTGCCCGTGCCACTCGCGCCCACGAGGCTGATGCGCTCGCCCGGCTCCAGGCTCAGATTGAGACCCGAGAGCACCTCGCGGCCACCTGGCCCGGGATAGGTAAAGTGCACGTCGTGGAGGAGAACTCTTGCGCCGCCGCTAGAGGAGGCCGGGATCTCGTGGCCGCCCTCACGCTCCGTCTCAAGATCCGTCAGATAGCCTGTCTTATCGAGGCCCGTGAGCAGATCGTAGAGTGTCTCGGCTTGGCGCAGGAGCTTATCGGTGCCTTTTAAGACATTGGCAATGATAAGCTGGGAGGCAATGAGCTGCCCGAGGGTGAGCTCGCGCTGCACCACCAAGTAGCCGCCAATGGCGAGAACACCCGTGCTGGCCAGTGCGGTGAAGAGCTGGTTGCCCGCCTCCTGGCGAAACGTAACGGCAAAGTGCCGTCGCCGCTCGATAAGCCATGCGGCCACGCGGTCTTCCGCGCGTGCTAAGAGAAACTCGGGAGTGCCGTGTAGCTTGAAGCTCATGCGACAGCGGGCCAGCTCTTGGAGCCAGCCTGCAAGATGGTACTTCTCCGCCGACTCGGCAAGGCTCGTGCGCAGGCCATGAAGCCCCAGCGGGAAGATTACAAATCCGATGACCAGCAGCACGAAGAGATCAAAGCCCAGTAGCAAGCCGCTCTTGTCGTAGAATGCCAGCACGACCAGTCCGACTGTGGCTTGTAGCGCTGCCGTGAGCCCGTCGAGCAGGAGCTTCGCAAGAGACTTCTGCACCGTGAGCACGTCAAAAAAGCGGTTCGCCAGCTCGGGCGCGTAGGTGCCGTAGAGGGCCCTAGAGGTGCTGTGGATGAGATTGCGGGCGATGCGTAGTGCCGAGCGTGCAAAGAGCCGCTGCTGGAGTGTCTCCACCAACGCGAGCTGCAAGAGTGAGAGCCACCCGGCGGCGAGCAGGCCCAGCAAGACAATCAATGAGAGCACGGCAAGCGGCTGCACAGTGCTTGCCGCCACCGAGTTAACCAGCGACTGTACCGCCAGTGGCATGGCAAGTCCCAGCAAGCCCACGACAATCGTGTAGACCGCAAGGACGCCTAGGTCGCTCTTGTCCTCACTGAGCAGTTTCAGGAGGCGCGCCATGGGTGTTGGGTGATGGTGATGATGTGAGGAAGCTATCGTCGGACCTCCGAGTTCGCGCGTAGGGCAAAGTTCAGAGGTGGAGCCGGAGCGGGGGCATCGTAGTCAACGCGGTCGTAAGCACGTGCGTTGCGCTGGCTCTGGAGAAGTCGCTGTCCCTGGAGAAGCGCCTCACTCGCCTCACGACGGATGAGCTCATCGAGCTCTCCTTGGTCAAGCCAGACACCCTGGCAGCCAGGGCAGAAATCAATGGGAAGCCCCTGGCGCTCAACGGCACGGAGGGGAGTGCTACACATGGGACAGTACATTTTATTTTTCGTTTTTTCTCTTCGTTCTAAAGTTCCATACTCGCCGCACGCAGTGCGGCAAGTGACTGCTCGTACTCTACCTGGATATCAATCAGCAGGCTGGCGGCCTCTGCTGTGGCTTGCTCGCGCTGATTGACCAAAAAAAGCGTCCCAAGCCCGCGCTGGTAGAGCTTGATCTCGCCCTCTTCGACTTCTTTTGTTTTCTGGTAGCGCTCTTGCGCCGCGAGAAAGCGCTGCTGGGTGCGGTCAATGGCATTGCTGGCGTCGCGCACCTCAAGCTCAATATTGCGCTGGACCAGCTCGGCTTCCCGTGTGAGTTTCTGCTCTTTCTGGAAAGCCTCTTCTTTACGGCCCTTGGCATCGTTTTGGTAGAGCGGGATTGAGGCATTAATACCAACTTTATAGTTTAGCCCCACGCTTTTATTGCCAAGATCCGCGCCGGGTGAAAAGACGAGATCCACGGCGGGTTTAAGATCGTTCTGGGCGAGCTTGCCCTCTAGGCGAGTGCTCTCCGTCTGTAAGGCGATGAGTTTTAGCTCGGGCCGTAGCTCTCTCGCGCGCTGCAGTGCCTCCGAGAGTGCACTCTCGCTCAGAAGTGTGGGCGAGCGCAGCGGCATCGGGGAGAGCTTGAAGAGATCCACGCCATCCCAGGCAAACTTGGTGAGCTTAAACGTAGCTTTGTCCAGATCGCGCTGGGCCTTGATAAAGCTCGCCCGCCGCCGCTCCACTTCTGCCTCGGCCTCGGTGATAATTATCGCTGCCTGTGCTCCTGCGGCCAGCTCTTTTTTCAGACCGGTCGCACGGAAAATTCCCACATCGAGGAGCTTCTGGGCGATCTGGAGCTTCTGCACAGCCCCCGACCACTCGAAGTAGGCCAGTGAGACCTCTAAGAGCGTATTTTGCCGCAGCCCCACCACGCTCAGTGTCGCGGCGGGCTCCGCGAGTCGTGCTTGCGTCAGCCCGACAAGCTTCTCATTAATCCCACCGCCCCGCGCCAGGGGGAGCTTGCCGTAGAAAAAGTAGTTGCCCTCGCTACCCGTGGCGGAGTCCGGAGATTTTACGCCCCCCGCGTTCCAGCTGCGGCCCGCCGCCAGCTTCAGACCGTAGGGCGTGGCGACTTCTACACCGATCTCATTGTTGGCACCTGCCGAGGCTTTTCCTCGCGACGAGGCGCTGTTATAGCGAAGGGTCTCGGTTCCCACGCTGACTTGGGGATCAAATGCCCCCTGCTTTGCCTGGCGCTTCGCCGAGACAGCAAGACGCTCGGCCTCGGCCCCAATCAGCTTGGGGAAGCGCTGCTCAACTTGGGCGAGAAAACTCTCCAGAGAAAGCACGGTAGGTTGCTGAGAAATCACGATAGCAAAAGGCATTGCGCATGATATACGACAATAACTTCGCATTAGTTCCCGACTTTTCGGGTCGGTGATAAAATGATCGTATGGGAAAGCTGCGGATCGTCCTAGAGATGATTAAGATTGAGCACACACTCTTTGCCTTGCCTTTTGCCTTGATGGGGGCTCTACTTGCGGCCCAGGGCCTGCCCGAGGGCCGTACTCTCTTCTGGATCTTCGTGGCAATGATAGGTGCTCGCTCTGCCGCGATGGCTTTTAATCGCCTCGTGGATCGGGACTACGATGCAAAGAACCCACGCACCGCGAGCCGGGCCATTCCAGCGGGGCTGGTCTCGGTGGGCTTTGTGAAGGGCTTCACTCTGTGCACCTCGCTTCTTTTAGTGTTAGCCGCTTGGCAGCTTAACGCACTGGCGCTGGCACTCTCCCCCGTGGCGCTGGGAGTGGTCTTTCTCTACTCCTATACCAAGCGCTTCACCCACTGGTGCCACGCGTTTCTGGGGGTGGCACTGGCAATCGCGCCGGTCGGGGCGTGGGTGGCGGTGGCGGGGAATCTGACGCTGGTGCCTCTCACTCTTGGAGCCGCCGTGGTCTGCTGGCTGGTGGGCTTTGACACGATCTATGCCCTACAAGATGCGGACTTTGATAAAAACGCAGGGCTGCACTCGCTCCCGGTACGCTTTGGGGCAAAGACAGCTCTACGGATCGGGCGGGCGAGCCATGCGCTGATGATCGTGCTCTTGGTCGCACTCGGCAAGCTCGCAGGACTGCATGGCTGGTACTTCACCGGAGTGGGGCTGGCTGCCGTGCTCATCGCGGCGGAACACACCTTGATCTCTCCCAGCGATCTGAAGCGCCTGAATATCGCCTTCTTCAATGTCAATATCGCGGTTTCCTGTGGCCTTTTGCTCTTCACGGCAATTGATCTACTGATCTCATGGTAACATAAGGGGCATGGTTCCCCCCCGCTGCATGGAGGCCTGCTAACCGTGGCCTCACACAAGTCTTCTTCGATTCCTATCCCCGATGAAAACGTGGTCGTCCTCGACTTCGGGGCACAGTACACACAGCTCATCGCCCGCCGCGTGCGGGAGTGCAAGGTCTACTGCGAGATCCTCCCTTGCGAGACCCCTCTCGCGGAGATTCAGAGGCGCAAGCCCATCGGGATAATCTTCTCCGGTGGCCCAGCCAGCTGCTACGAGCCTGGTGCTCCTGAAGTGGACATGGCGATCTACGACCTAGGGATTCCGATCTTGGGAATCTGTTATGGCATGCAGCTCATGAGCCGCCAGCTCGGCGGAAAAGTGCGTGCGGGGACACAGCGGGAGTATGGTAAGACCTCTCTTGATGTCACAGACAGCACGGATCTCTTTCTAGGCCTTAACCGCGAGCTGATCTGCTGGATGAGTCACGGCGATACGGTCGAGGCACCACCGCCAGGCTTTAAGGTCACCGCAGTAACATCATCCACGCCGGTGGCGGCGATGGCGGACACGGCCCGTAAGTTCTTCGCGGTGCAGTTCCACCCCGAGGTCGTTCACACGCCGTGGGGCACGGAGATTATCCGCAACTTCCTCTACCAGTTCTGCTCCGCGAAAGGCGAGTGGACCATGGCCTCGTTTGTCCGTGAGGCCACGGAGGCCATTCGGCATCAAGTCGGGGATAAGAAAGTGGTCTGCGGCCTCTCGGGCGGCGTGGACTCCGTGGTTGCCGCCGCGCTGGTGCACAAGGCGATCGGAGATCAGCTCACGTGTATTTTTGTCAATACGGGCATGATGCGCAAGGACGAAGGCACACAAGTTCGGGAGAACTTTGCCCGGACGTTTAATATCAATCTTGTCTATGCCGATGAAAAATCGCGCTTTCTAGACAAGCTCAAGGGCGTGATTGACCCTGAGCAGAAGCGCAAGATTATCGGCAATGAGTTTGTGGCGGTCTTTGATGAAGTGGCGCAGACAATCGAGGGCGCGGAGTTCTTAGCACAAGGCACGCTCTACCCGGATGTGATTGAGTCTGGCTCGGGCAAGGCCCACACGATCAAGACCCACCACAATGTCGGGGGGCTTCCCGAGTACATGAAGCTGAAATTGGTCGAGCCCCTACGCTATCTCTTTAAAGATGAAGTGCGAAAAGTGGGCGAGGAGCTAGGCGTCCCGAGTGAGATGGTCTGGCGACAGCCATTCCCTGGCCCTGGTCTTGGGATCCGCGTTTTAGGGGAAGTGACCCGCGAGAAGATTGATATCCTGCGCGAGGCAGATGCCATTGTGGTCGAGGAGATCAAGAAGGCGGGCCTGTACCGGCGCGTCTGGCAGAGCTTCGCGGTGCTCCCCGACACCAAGTCCGTGGGTGTCATGGGAGACAAGCGCACCTACGAGTACCCGATTGTCCTGCGCGCCGTGAGCAGTGAAGACGCCATGACCGCTGACTGGGCGCGCCTGCCCTACGAGCTTCTCGAAAAAATCTCCAGCCGCATTGTCGGGGAGGTCTCAGGCGTCAACCGCGTTGTCTACGATATCACGAGTAAACCTCCTGGAACCATTGAGTGGGAGTAGTCTCCTGGTGCAAAGAATCGGGATCATTGTTGTCTGCTACAATGGTGTGGCAGACACGGTGGAGTGTTTGGAGTCTCTGAGGAATCTGGCCTACGCGAATTTTTTTACGGTAGTTGTCGACAATGCCAGTAGTGACTCTACAGCAGAGATTGTTCGGACACAGTTTCCTGAGGTGACATTGATTGTCAATCCGCAGAACACGGGCTTCACGGGGGGCAATCAGACAGGGGTTCGCGCCGCGTTTGAGCACGGCGCGGAGTTTATTTTTCTTCTCAATCCTGATACGATTGTTGCGCCAGATCTGCTGGAGCGTCTGATGAAAACCTGGGAGGCGCAACTGAACTTGGGAGCGCTCGGGCCGGTGATGCTGCTCTATGATGAGCCGGAGATCGTCTGGTCTGCGGGTGGCGAGCTTGACGCGCGGGGGCAAGTGAGACACCTGCTTCAAGGCAAACCCGCGCCAACGCACGTGAGCTACCAGCCTAGTGCATTTGTCTCCGGGTGTGGCCTACTGTTCTCGCGCCGTGTCTTCGAGCAGGTCGGCTTCTTCGATGAGCGCTTCTTTTTATACTACGAAGAGTCCGATCTCTGTGCTCGTATTCGCAAGGCGGGCTATGAGATTGGAACGGCGTTTCAGGCCCGACTCTGGCATAAAGTGAGCCGCGCGACAGGCAAAGACTCGCTCCTGACACTTTACTACATGCGCCGCAACCAGCTTTTGTACCTGAAAAAACATGGCACGTCTTTTGGCTTACTCATGGCCTTTGTGGAGTCTCTGCGCCTGCTTGCGGTCTGGACGCTGAAACGAAACCCAAAGCGCACCGTTCTTCTTAGAGCCCTACGTGACTTCCGAGCGGGCCGCTTCGGACGCGCTGACGGGATATAATGAGCCGTGCCTCGGCTCCATATCTTCCATACCAACGACTTCCACGGGAAGCTCACCGACGAAAAAGCGGCGCTTCTCAAGAGAGAGATTGAGCGTCTATCCGCAGGCGAGCCGTACTTGCTTCTTGATGCGGGCGACGCGATCTCGGCGGGGAACCTAGGTTTTAACCCCATGGGCGAGCCGGTTCTTGCGCGGATGAGTGCGCTGGGCTACGACGCGATGACGATGGGCAACCGCGAGACCCACCCGAGCCTCCCCGTTGTTCGCACCAAACTAAATAAGGCAACATTTCCGATTCTCTGCGCCAATGGCTCTGCCAAGAACGCGGCGGGGAACGTCCCGTTTGTGCCGTTCGTATTGCGAGAGTGTGGTGGCCAAAAAATAGGTATCTTTGGTGTCACAGTGCCGATGGCGACGCCTCAGAAAGTGGACGCGGCACTCTGGGACAATCTTTTTGCCCCACCAATAGAAACTGCCAAGCGCCTCGCCGCCGAGCTGCGGCCTCAGTGCGACTTGCTCATTGCACTCACGCACATCGGGATTGCGCAGGATCGGAAGCTCGCCGAAGCCATTCCTGAGCTGGACTTGCTGATCGGGGGGCACACGCACGTGGTGCTGGAGCAGCCCGAAGTGGTGAATAACGTGCCGATTGTTCAGGCCGGGAGCCACGCGCGCTACCTTGGCCATGTTATTTTTGACGACGGAGTCGTCACAGGAGCTTTGCATTCTTTATGAGCCGACGCTATGTCGAGACGACTCTGACTTGCTGTGTCTGTGGAACCCGCGCTGCGGTGGCGTGGCGACGGGCGGGTGACCATATTCTCGGAGGGCCGCGTGAGTTTCACGCCGTGCAGTGTGCCCGCTGTAGCACGGTGCGCCTCGATCCACGCCCCGCGCCCGAGGAGATGAACAAGCACTACACGCCGCTGACCTACGCCCGTGCCGAAGACGATGCCACCAGTGGGCTCGCCGAGCGCCTCGATGAGTACAACCGCCGCATGGCCGAGCGCACGCTAGCCGCTGTCTCCGACAATGCCCCACGCCGTGCACTCGATGTGGGCTGCGGCGATGGTCGCTTTCTCGCACAGCTCGCCGAGCGTGGCTGGACGGTCGAAGGGCTGGAGACCGACCCCGTCGCCGCGGAGCTTGCCCGCAAGCGCACAGGAGGCACGATCCACGAAGCGCCACTGGAGGAAATTACGCTCCCTCAGAACGCCTTTGGACTCGTCTCCATTCTCCATGTCCTAGAGCACGTCCCGGAGCCCCGCGCGACTCTCACTGCTGCCTGGAACGCGCTTGCGCCCGGGGGGAGCTTGCTGATCGCGGTGCCCAATGTCAACTGCCTGGAGGCACGTCTCTTCCGCTCCTGCTGGTACCCACTGGACCTGCCGCGCCACTACTGGGGCTTTGCCCCACGCACCCTCACGCGCCTGACCGAGGAGTGCGGCTTTCAAGTGCAGCGCATCCGCCACTTTCCGTTTCTCTTTGGCATTCAGAGTGTTCGCTACGGCTTTAAGGCCATCTCGGGGAAACCTATTGGCGAGGAAGAGGGGAGCGCGGGGCCACGCCGCGAGGGTGGCAAGCTCCGCACCAAGGCGTTCCTGAGCCTGCTCACCGCCTCCGAGCGCCTCGGCCATGAGCTGCCCGGTGAAGTGATGGAGCTAATGGCGGTGAAGCCATGATTGGTGTTCTCTTTATTCTTTTGCTGGCGGCGCTGGCGTTTGGGATCGGGGCGTTTTTCCTGCGACGCTTACCCACGCAGA
>JAPLCP010000136.1 GCA_026392155.1 Armatimonadota bacterium
GTCCCCACCGCGCTCCCGAGAAGCTGCTCGCCTTTTTTCTTCGCCCAGAGCCAGAGGTAGCCATCCTTGACCTCCACCGCCTCCTCCGAAACATACGCAAGCGCCCGCGGCCCCGCGCCCCGCACCTTCCACTTGGTCGGATCGAGCTTGCGCCCCTCGAACTCAT
This sequence comes from Armatimonadota bacterium, assembly GCA_026392155.1. Lineage (GTDB taxonomy): Bacteria > Armatimonadota > Armatimonadia > Armatimonadales > Armatimonadaceae > Armatimonas. The sequence goes on from JAPLCP010000136.1 coordinate 167, forward strand.
CTTCCCAGACCAGCGCGTACCCTGCCTTCTCTGGCACAAACGGCACGGTCGAGACCGGCCCCTGCGCCGGACGCTGCGCAAAGCAACTCGGGGCAAGCGCCAGTGCCCCTCCAATAGCGTACAATCTAGTCATCATGGCCTCATTATTCCACAGGAATGCGAAGAGCAGTGATATGCATGCCGTCCTGGACGTGTCGAGTTCTCTGAGCTTGTCAAGCTAAGCCCATTTATTCTCCGCGGCCAAGTCGAGCTTGTTACCAGCTCGGGCCTTGCCTTGATCGAGGTAAGAGAAGCCTTTAAAGGACGGCCGGCGCGTTATCTCCTCTTTTATGTTGGGTGCGAGAGTGTCTATTTTTCATGGAGCCCGACGAAGTCGTTGAGATATTCACAGCGACGGTGATCCTGGATAACGCGATACGCCACCATAAGCATCGGTAAACACTCTCCCTGCTTGCGGGCTATATCCCTGCTTGCGAGCTATACAGAGGGAGTGCCATAATGCTTCCCATGAGCGTACTTCTGGGCGTAGACATTGGCGGAACAAAGATCGCAGTGGGGCTGGTCCATGCGGCGACGGGCCAGGTGCTCCACAAAGCCCGCATTCCCACGGAGGCAGAAAACGGCGGTGCCTCGGTTCTGCGGCGTGCGATAGAGTTAGCAAAATCTCTGCCCGGTGAGGGCGTTATTGCCATTGGCATTGGGGCCGGTGGCCAGATAGACCCCATCGAGGGTGTTGTGGTCAATGCCACTGAGATACTTCCCGGCTGGAAAGGCCAGCGCCTCAAAGAAGCCTTCGAGGCAGCCTTTGACCTGCCCACCTTTGCCGATAACGATGTCAACGCGCTAGCCGTGGGCGAGAGCCGCTATGGTGCGGGACGCAACTACCAGCACTTAATCTATCTGGGGCTGGGAACGGGAGTTGGGGGGGCGCTGGTCCACGACGGCAAGCTGGTGCACGGGCCAAAGGGCGCAGGCAGTGAGCCGGGCCATCTCGTGCTCTACCCCGATGCCCCGCCCTACGAAAACGGCACGCGCGGCTGTCTGGAGCAGTTCACCAGCGGCCCGGCGATCTTAGCAAGATTTGGTGACCCCAAGCTTACCGGCCCGCAGCTTGCCGAGCTTGCCCATGCGGGCTTTCCCAAGGCACTTGCCGTTCTTAATGCTGTAGGCCGCGACCTTGGGATCGGGCTGGCGACTCTTGCCAATATCTACGGCCCCGAGGCGTTTCTGCTGGGAGGCGGCGTGATAGACGGCTTCGGAGAGCTGCTGCTCACCCCCGCCCGCGCCGAGCTAGCCAGCCGGTACGCGAGACACCGATTTTACGTGCCAGCCTCGGCCCGGATGCCCCGCTGATTGGGGCGGCTGCGCTGGCTCTCTAGAGAGCTGCAACACTCGCTAGCGCGGGTTGCCAAAGAGGACGATGCTCGACCAGTAGAACGGGTGAAGCCGTCGCTCAATAGGCGGATAGGGCGGCGCTTGCACGGTCGGGAAGCGCGTGGAAGTCGCCGTACGGAGCTGGGCAGTGGGCTTTATATCCCCACGGAGCACGGCAAGCTGCGCGTCGCGGAGCGCCAGAGACTTACTGGTATTGCGCTTCCAGCGACGGTAGAAATCCACCATCAGAGCGCTGGTGATCGAGTCGCTCACACTCCAGATATTGGCAACCACCGCGCTTGCCCCCTTGCGCTGTACCAAGTGCGCGATATTCTCGATAGCTCCCCGTGTGTACTCGGTATCCTGGGCCGGTGTCTGAAAGGTCGAGAAGGTCACCAGGCTCAGCCCCGTAAAAACCTCGGCGGGCAGGAGTCGGAGCTGCTCCAGAGAGAGTTGCTTCCCCTCAGCCAGCAAGAGGCCCCACGTGCTCTCTGCGCCAACCAGATTAAAGGGACTTGCGATATGGCAGATATCCCGCTTCTCCTGCTGAAGCACCTCCAGCCAGCGCTCCTGCGTGAAGTCGCCATTCAGCAGAGCAGGCTGCCCCAGCGCCTGCACTTCCTGAGCCACACCGGGAAACGCAACGGCTCCCTCACTGACTCCTAGGGCGATGGTTTTCTCGGTCGCGGTGGGCCGTGTCAGAGTCGCCTGGCTTGCGGGGGTGAGAAAGCTGGTATTCCAGCGCTCCAGAGCGTAGCGGGTGCCATCGTAGAGGGCGGCAAAGGGAAACACTCCCAGGCTCTGGTCTAGGGTGAGCAAGAGATGCTTTACCTGCCCAAGCTGCGTCTCAAAGGGTGCCAGAAAGAGCTCATACAGCTGCTTGCCTGCTGGACGGGGATCGAGGTTGGGTGACTGCAAGAGCCAGCGAAACTGCTCCACTTGTTTCTGGAGTGCCGCAACCTTGATCGTGGACTTATGCACGGTCACGGTGTCCATGGTCACCAGAAGTGTCCAGAGTGCCTCGTCCCCCACAAAACTGTAGAGCGCCGCATGCCCTGAATCCAGTCCCTTCAGTAGACTCTGGATCACTCCCACATCAGGAACAGCTCCCACTTTGTCCTGTGAGGCATCGGGTTGCTGGAGCTCTCGGGTGATGTCGTCGAGTGCCTTAAGATAGCTCGCTTGTGTGGCCGCGAAGCTCTGGGTGAGCTGCGTGCGCTGAAGCTCTTCGTCGGGGGTGCGCTTGGTCTTTTTCTCCAGTGGCCCTAGCTCGGTCGCTGCCAGTCTTAGCGTCTCTCCCACAGCGCTCAAGCGAGCGGTTGCTGCCTGCTCACGCGGGGTAAAGACCAGAGACTTGGGCTCGCTCGCCAGCACCTTGCGCTCGTCGGGGAAGAGGCTTTGATACTGCTCGGCCTTCACCTGCCCCAGCACTTGGAGGGCCTCGGGAGCCCGATCTAGCATAAATAGCCCCTCCGCCAGCCGCCGAAATAGGTTCACTGTGGTTAAGGCGGGGTTCTTTGGTGTCCCACGATCCAGTGCACGGATTCCCTCCGGGAGAGTCAGGTAGAGATTACCTGCCAGCTTTCCGTAGAAAGTGGCAACCGCAAGGTTGCGCTGGCTAAAGCGCGGCGCTTGCCAGAGAGTGAGCAGGTTGCCCAGAGTCCGCGCTTCCCCCGCCCGATCGCCTGCCGCCGCTCGGAGAGGCAGTGCCTGGTTGTAAGACGCCAGCGCGAGGTCAAGCTCCCCAAGGTCGTCGTGGAGCTTGCCGATGTTATTGAGAGTGCGTGCCTCTCCTGCCCAGTCTTTGGTGGAGCGCCGGAGAGGGAGGGCCTGGTTGTAGAACTCTAGGGCTTTACTGGGCTCGTTGAGAAACGAGTACACCACCCCGATATTGTGGAGATCGGCGGCGGCATCCGGGTCCCGGTAGGGCTTGTCCAAGGCAAAAGCGGCCTGGTAGTGGCTCAGCGCTTCCTGCCACTTTGCCTGCTTCTGGGTCTCGACTCCCCACGCAAAGTGCGCATCGGCCAGCGTGACGGCCAGCGCACGCTTGTCGTCCTCGGTGAGCTTGCTCCCTAAGTCTTTCTGCACCTTTGTCAATACAGAGACAGCATCGCTAAATTTTCTCGTAGAGAGTGCGGCAAGAGCCTTTGCGATAGCATCGGTAACGGGCTTAGAAAGCTCCGCGACATCGGTGGGCGTCTGCTGAGCAAAACCGCCTTGTTGTGCCCCAAGAAAGAGGCTCAGAGCTGCGAGAAGCTGACGTCGGTTTAGCATACCTGCATGATACCTTGGGCGCTATCCACACTGTCAGGTAAACTACGTCCATGCAACAGACACCGCTGTCAGATTCATACACCACGATTCTTTGGGTCGGGGGCTCGGAGGCGAAAAATCCGGAGAAGTTTCCGCTCTTTGTGCAGCGCCTGAAAGAAATGGGCATCAACACGGGGATGGTGACGGGCGATGAAGACCCGATGCGCTGGGTAAAAGCCGGGATGCCCTACTATGTCGAAAATATCGTCAATCGTGGCCTGTGCCTGAAATTCAGCTCCCAAGTAACGGACTGGGATAAGTTCGTGACGCAGTGGGTCAAAGATGGGCGGCCCGAGGCGGCGTTTGTGCGCGACTACTGCTTAGACGATCCGGCGTGGCGGCAAGACGCGAAAAAAAAGATGCAGGCGGCCGTCGGGGTGCACAAGGCCAACCAGCCCGCGCTCTACGACATCCGCGACGAGCTCTCGGTGACCATCTCCGCCAACCCGTTTGACTATGATTTTTCGCCGCGCTCCCTGGCGGGCTTTCGCACCTGGCTCCAGACCCAGTACGCCGACCTCGCTGCGCTCAATACGCAGTGGCAGACGGAGCTCGCAAGCTGGGGCGCCGTGGTGCCGTTCTCGACCGACAAGATCAAAAACCGGATGGGCGGCGGTGGAGCCAACCCGCGCGGCAAGCCCGACTGGGGCGAGGTGCAGGCACTCAAGTTCGATCTGGCGACGGCGAGCAAAGACCCAACCCGCTGGAACTTCTCGCCGTGGTGCGACTTCCGAACCTACATGGATGTCGCCCTCACCCGCACGCTTTCGGAGCTTCGTGATGCGGCGAAGGCGAGCGACCCGAACGCGAAAGTGGGGATCGAGGGAACGCAGATGCCCAGCGCCTTTGGCGGCTACGATCTAGCGCGGCTCGCCACGGCGCTAGACTGGGTGGAGCCGTATGACATTGGCAACGCGCGGGAGATATTTGGCAGCTTTATGCCCGGCAAGCCGATGCTCACCACGGTCGGGGAGCAGGACGCAAGATCTGCTCAGCGACGGCTCTGGCACTTGCTCCTGATGGGCGACACGGGCTGCATTATCTGGTGGAGCGAGGACTGCCTAGACTTCTCCAAAGACGACTGGCCGCTCACCAAGCGAGCCCAAGCGCTGGCTCCGGTCTTGAAAGAGCTACAAGGCCCCACTGCCACACGGTTTCGGAAGGCCAAGCGTGAGAGCGACCCGATCTATATCCACTACTCCCAGCCGAGTGTCCAAGTGGCGTGGCTGCTAGAGTCCACCGTGGATGGCTCGACCTGGCACCGGCGCTTCTCCAGCTACGAGGCGGAGCACAACCAGCACGCGAAAGTCCGCGCCGCCTGGCTCGGGGCGCTGCACGACCTAGGCTACACGCCCCAGTTCACCGCGGATCTTGCCTCGCTGCCCGCCAATGCGACGGTCATCTTGCCCCACTCCTACGCCCTCACCCCAATCGAGCGGCGGACACTGATGCGCTTTAAGATCGTGCTGGCCAGCGGCCCGGTCGGGGTGTTTGATGGTCACGGAAAGCTCACCGACGGCTACACGGGCGCGACCAAGGTCTTTCCACAGCCGCCCACCGCCGAAGAGCTAGCCCGCCTGCTCCCACCCCCCTCTGTGCGGGTTCGCCCCAGCGATCATGTGCGTGTGCACCGCTATGTTTCGGGCAACGAGCGCCTGCTTGCCTTCGAGCGCGGCGTCCGCTACCAGATGAGCGAGTCGCTTCAGCAAGCAAGCGGCAACGAGGCATTAGAGAAGCCCATTGAGGTTGTCGCGGTGCTCGACAAACCCGCTCTTGTCGCCGAGCTGGCCACGGGAAAGTCGCTGGGCCGCACCGCGACGCTCCGCTTCACCCTCGATCCCTGGCACCCACAGCTTTTTTCCCTGCGCTAATTTTAGTTCTTGGCCCGAATCTTGCGAGGAGAAATAACAAACGGAGAGCAAGAAAATGACGGTCGGATATCTTTTACACATCATGCCCCTCTGGGCCGTACTCAGCAGCATGGCGTTGCTAGTTTGGGCCACCTACCTGGCATCTCAGCTTTTCACCACCTGGCGCTGGGCCACCGAGCTTAGGCGTTGGAAAACCACGCGACGCCACACGTTTGCCACCCCACAGCCACACTACTATTTTTAATCTGAAGAACAATCCCTGGCCCACCGATAATTGCTCGTAGTTCTACCATATCACTTTACGGGTAGAGGAGAGCAAACCATGACGGCCAGTTATTTTCTTCACGTGATGCCCCTCTGGGGAGTGCTGATGGGCACTCTCTTGCTGGCTTGGGCTACCTACCTGGGCACTCAGCTCTTCACCACCTGGCGCTGGGCCACCGAGCTACGGCGCTGGCGCACCACGCGCCGCCGTGCCTTCAGTGCTCCTCAGCCACGCTACTACTTCTAGAGCACTCCCCCCGTACAACTTTTGCAGCAACCGACCAGTCGTAGGTGAGGTCTTCTTCGGCGGCATTTCGGTAGGTGATGATCCAAGCGTAGCGATCCTCTCCACTGACATTGGGGTGCGAGGCGTGGAGCGTTAAATCGTGGAAGAAGACAGCATCGCCGGGCTCACACGGGGCGCTGACGGCAAGCGTTTCGTCAATGGCGTCTTCCGCAAGCCTGTGCCCGAAGCCTTCACCTTCTTTGGCCACACCATCGTGCGCAGCCAGAGCTTTATGGCTTCCCGGCAAGAGCTTCAGGCAGCCACTCTCCACACTCGCGGTCTCCAGTGCCACCCAGACGGAGAGCTTGTGCGCCCCCTTCCAGTACGGCCAGTCTTGGTGCCACGGCGAGGCATAGCCGGTCTCGGCGGACTTGTAGACAACTTTATCCGAGAGAAACTCGATGTCCGGGCCGATCAGAGACTCTAACGCATCCAACAAGCGCACATCGCAGACGGCCTCGGCAAACGTGGAGCTGCTGGCCGCAAGCCCCACAAAGACTCCCGCATGGTGCCCTTTCTCCGCGAGAATTTTTAGCGCCTCCGCCTTGAGCGCCACCACTTCCTCTTCGGAGAAAAGCTGCCGAACGACGACATAGCCAAACTGGTCGTAGGTGGATTTCAGGCCACCATCGGCCTCCGTCCCAATAGGTTCCATAGAAAGCAGCCCTTCGTCTTCCCGCCAAGCGTTCATTGCCTCGGCCATGTAGTGCCAGCGAACACTCCAGTAGCGAAAATGCCGGTGCGCGTTCATCTGGGCAAAGAGAGCATCGGCCTCGAAAGGGTCGGGGAAGGCACTCTGGAGCAGCGCCTGCCACTGAATCGCAGCCGCTGCCCCTTGAGCAAACGCCGCCTGCGCGGGCGAGTCTTTTGCCGCACGCTCCTCAAAGTAAGAAGCGCAGTCCGCCGCGACGGCCAAAAAGCGATGCATCGGAGCTATTGTACACATAAAAGCCCGCCGTGGAGCCGCTTAGGTAAAAACAATGGCGTACGACTCAATCCCGTACCGCTGCCAGAGCATCTTACCGGTGCCTTGTGATTCAGCCTCCGTGAGGAGCTGCTGCGAAGATGTCAAGTCCATAGCCCCCCGTTGTACAAGGGAAAATAGCAATCGGGTTCAAGCAGGTGGCATGACCACCAGGTGCGAAACAGCCTCAAGTATGTCTCCTGTAATATCATTGAGAGCTTCCACCGGCAGTTGCGCAAGGTCACTCATGGTAAAGCTCTGTTTCCCAACGACGAGTCTCTGCTCAAGATGCTGTACTTGGTGACGTGCGATGTTCAGCGTCGCTGGACGTACCGCATCCCGCACTGAAGTCAGATCTTGTCTCAGCTGAGCATCGCCTACGGGGAGCGTGTGCAGCTCTCGTCTTGAGTTTGGCCTCTACCCTCTAAAGGGAAAGGAGTGAGCCTGGCTGAGTCACATCCAAGTTGTCGGGAAGATGCTGTCGTTGCATATCTCAACGATGGCACCACCAAGCACAAAATGCACCCAGCGTTGCATCTACGCAACATTATCCCGCAAGATTTATCGTGTACCAGGTTGCCCGGGCCTTGCCATGACGATTGAGGAGCCCTCGCTCTACCAGCTCGCTCAGCCGGTTCCGTACCGTCGTGGGCTTTTCACCCGTCAAGGTCAAGATCTCGCTGCTGGTCACCCGTCCCCGCTCCCTTGCCAGCTCCAGGATGCGTACCGAGAGCTCCGGTAGATCGCCTTCCAGGAGCTGCTCTCGCTCGATCTTTCGGGAGAGGCGGGTTTTCTGGGTGTGTAGCGCACGCACAAAGAAAAGCAGCCATGGCTCCCAGTCGGGGGAGTCAGAACGGAGTGTCCCCTGGCTGCGGCGAAGCGCCAGATAGTAGCTCTCCTTGTTCTCCTCCACGATGCTCTCCAGCGAGGCATAGGGCACGTAGCTGTAGCCACAGCGCAGAAGCAGCAGAGTCGTCAAGGCACGGGAGAGCCTGCCGTTGCCATCCTGAAATGGGTGGATCGCCAGGAAGCGCACCACAAACGACCCGATGACCATCAATGGGTGGATCAGTCCAGATTCCAATGCCTCGCGGATCTCCACAACCAGCTCCACCATCTGGAAAGGTGTATCGAAGGGGCTAGCTGTCTCAAAGACAATCCCGAGGCTCTCTCCCTCTGGCCCGAATGCCTCGACATTGTTAGAGAGGGTCTTGTAGTGCCCTCGGTGACGCTCGTCCTTACTGGAGTGCTTCAAGAGAATCCCATGGAGCTGCTGGATATGGTTCTCGGTAAGGGACAGGTGCTCAAAGCTTGAGAAGATCGTCTCCATAAGCACCGCGTAGCCCGCCACCTCTTCCTCATCACGTGAGGAAAAAGACTGCGTTCCAAGGCCCGAGAGCAGGGCCTCAACTTGGGCGTTGGTGAGCTTTACTCCCTCGATGCGTGTGGACGAGCCAACACTCTCGATGGTGGCAACGCGGCGAAGGGCAGTGAGTCGCTTGGGGGCGATGTTTCGTAGTGCTCGCCAAGCTCCCTTGAACTCGTCGATCTCTGCCACGAGGCGTAGCACTTCCTGGCTCGGTCGGTAGTTCTCGAAGGTCATCGACGGCTCCATCTGCGCGGGGTCGTTTTGCTGCCCTGTATCTTGCTTTTGCCCCGCATCCGTTTTTTGTAACATTGCGCGATTTTACGTGTAATCACAATCTATTTTGGTGGATTACGGTTGATTTGTCAAGAGGCCAATGATTTGAGGATCGTGGACGTAGGCACGAGTTGTGCGATCCGTGGTGTCAACCAGAGATAAAGATATTGCTCATGTAACTCAAGAGATGCATGGTTTTTTGGTACGTTGATTTGGTAGACCAGTTTCTCACACGGCAGATACTCACGAGCCCAAGGAGCGGACGGCGCGGCTCGCTCCCCACCGAAATGAACTCCTCCCAGCCTTCGTCGTCGGCAAATGCTCCGATAGACTCAGCTAAGAGGTGATATTTAGGAGCCTCAGGACGCATCGGTAAGAGAACTCGCCCACGCATTTGTTGCCCTTGTTCATCCACGATCCGCACGCGACGTGTCACAAAGCGACGTGCAGTGGTCATTGCCGGTGTTCGTCGTCTTGTATTGGGTTTCTTCGTTCGCATCGCGTCCTGTTATATCGTGAGGCTAGGAAAAAAATGCCCCGGTGTGAGCCGGGGCGAGGGAGGATAAATATTGATGTCAGTTCGTGCTTTGGTTCTTTACGTGTCTGCGAGGAAGACACCGATCATCGCCTCTTTACCATCGCCCAGCGGGACGAGAGCGGCACGGGTGTCTAAGTCTCCGGTGAGCAGGTTACGCAGCATGGGCTCACGGTTGTTCTTGACGACCTTGAGGTGCGTGGTGCCGACGGGGGCGATCACGGGGATCAAGACCTGGAGGGTGGTCGGGCAGACCAAGGGAAGATAGTCCACGGGAGCGCCGTCTGCTGTGGTGACCTGGACATACTCCCAGGCAGCGGGCTCGGGCGCGAAGGTCTGCCACTGGCGCACCACGGCGACGTGCTCACGGTCTGCCCTGCAGCTGGTTCCCAGTGCCCCCACGGCGAGCAAGAGCGCCAGAGGAAGCTGGGTTAGCCCCGTTAGATCTGCAATCGAGACTCCCTCCAGCTCTGGCCCTGCGAGTTTCTGCGCTGCGCCCAGCGCTCGCAGTGCCATCAGAAGCCAGCGGTGGTCTTTGTCCACACGCGAGAGAGCCAGCGCTCCCCGCGCTCCCGCAAGAGTGGCACGGAGCTGGCTCTCGGAGTGCGTGTGGAGTGGGTCGCCCAAGCTGCCATCAGGGAGCAGGCGTGTTCGTAGCAGAGTGGCGACCTCTTTAGCCAGAGCGATCATCCGCTCGCTCTCGTACTCCCGCGAGACCAGCAGGATCCCCTCGATCAGCGACGCAAGCTGCTCCGTGGTGCCAAGGTCTGGCGAGAGGGTCGCTTGCTCCAGAGCTTCCTCGATGGCATTGACACTACGGAGCGCGGCACGCTGGAAGGTCTCGTTGCCCGTGCGACGGAAGGTCTCCACAAGAGGAATCAGCGCCTCCCCGATGGCCCAAGGGGCCGAGAGAGGAGCATCGCTGTTGCTCTCATGGAAGCGCTCGCCTTGCAGGAGACCGTCTTTATCCATCCGTAGCAAGAGCCACTGCGCCGCCCCAATCGCCGTGCGGGAAAGAAGCTCCGTCTGGAAGTGCGCATGGAGCAAGTGAAGCCCCACCGAGGCGCGAGCGGTCGCGGTTAAGGAGAGGGTGGCCCCGCCGTAGATGTCCTCGTAGCCCAGGTCATCACGCTGTACATCCCAGATCGCGCCCCAGTGCGGGCTCTCCACCTGAGTCACTTGAAAGTCACAGATACCGCGTCCCAAAAGCCGTGCGCGACGACGCAGTGCATCGTCGCCAGTGAGGTAGTAGCGTGCCAGCAGAGCGCAGGCAACCAGAGCAGTATCCACGCCCTCTCCTGCATGACTTCGCTTGGCCTTCAGGGAGTACGCGAGACGATCCACGCCACGCTTCGTCACGCCCTCCTCTCGCATGAGAGAGGCCGTGGCCTTGGTGGAAAGCTCGCCAAGAAAAGAGGGATAGAGCGAGGGGGACTGCTGCTTTGCCGGGGACTGCTGCTTTGCCGTCGTGACATCGGCGAGGTGTCGGCGTAGTGCTTGGTGTACTTCCACTTCGGTTCGAGCGGGTGTGACGCGTGTCTCCCAGCTCAGAGTCGCCCCAGAGCCTGCGAGATCGGCATCCTTGAGAACCAGCTCAACAGCATTTTCGCGCATCTCCGGGAAGCTACCAGGGGTCGTGCTCACCAGAGTCACCACACTCTCTTTAGTCCAGACCGCCAGCGCCCAGCCCCGATCGCCTGTCCCCAATTTCACCACACGCGGCACGCCGGGGGGAAACGGCAGGCGCAGTCGGACAGAGTCGGGAAGCTCACTGGTGCGAGGAGCCGCGAGAGCAGGAGCAGTTGCCCCCACTCGCCAGTTCCAGAGTAGCGTGTCGTCGCGTCCCTCGACAGAGACCAGAAAACGAAGTGCTGCCCGCGCCGCTGTTGCCGTCTTCCGTCGGCCTGACAGCAGAATCCGATCGCGCTTTTTCCGGGAGTGCTGATTGAGGTAAACGGGAAATGTCTGGCCGCGCAGTGTCACCTCAGCAAGAGGCCGAAATGCGGTGGACTCAAAGAGCGAGCGCCCTCCCTTGCCACGTAGCCAGCAAAGCCGAACCCGAAACACATCGTGGTGATCTGGGAGAAGCTCCAGGGCGACATGGGAGTGCGGGAACCGGTAGAGAATCTCTTCGAGCGGTGCCTCGCCAGCAATTTCGAGCGGTTTTGTCATGGGTACTTCAGTTATAGGTATAGCCCAGATTCAGGGTCCCTGTTAAGATCACGAGAACCCTCCCCGTAAAAAGGCCAGAACTTCCCCGAACTTCCCCGAACTTCCCAGAACTTCAAGGGGAGCACTTCAAGAAGCCCACTCTCCAGTTCTACTCCAGAATTCCCATAATCCCAATATGCCCCCTGGTTTATCAGGTGCATGGGCAGTCTTTTTGGAGGTTGATCGCATGTCTATTCTGTCCTCACTATTTGGTAAAGAGGTGGTAGTCGGGCTCGATATTGGGAGTTCCATGATTAAGGCGGTTCAGCTTGAGCCGACTCGAATGGGCTTTCGTGTCGTCCGAGCGGCAGAACAGAAGACCCCCCTGGGAACCGTGCGTGATGGGGTTGTTATCAGCCGTGAAGCCGTTGCAACAGCCATTCGGCAGATGCTTCAAGCGGCGGGAATCACGGCAAACTCTGCGGTTCTCTCGGTCTCCGGCCCCAGCTCCATGGTTCGTCAGATCCGCGTCCCCAAGATGAACGAGGCAACTCTGGCCAAGTCCATTCGCTATGAAGCGGGCAAGTACCTCAGCAGCAACCCTGAGGACTCCTCTCTGGCCTTTGAGATCCTTGGGCCTTGTGATGATGACCCGACACAGATGGATGTCATGCTAGTGGGAGCCAGCCGCGATACGGTGGAGTCCCGTGTGGTCGTCGCTCAGATGGCGGGCCTAGAAGCCGTCGCGGTGGATATTGAGTCCTTTGCTCTCATCCGTGCCTTAGTGGAGCTCTCCGAGGACGACTTTGCCGATACCAACCTGCGTGCCATCGTAGACATGGGAGCCGCCCACACCGAGGTCATCATTCTTTCGGGGCCTGACTTTGCGCTCACGCGCTCCATCCCTATCTCCGGCGATACGTTCTCAGATGCCCTGAAGAACCAGCTTCGGATAGAGTCGAACGAAGCGGAGCTCCTCAAGCTCGACATTGATATGGGTGCCCTCATCACCGGAGAGGCTACAGCAGAGGCCATTGAGCTGGCGCGCATCATCCAGACCACCGTGGATGAGCTACTCCGTGAGATCCGTCGCTCGATCAACTACTTCCAGTCCCAGCTTGCCGAAGAGGGAGTCAGCGCGAGCCTCTCGGAGATCCTGTTGGTAGGCGGTTCGGCACAGATGCGCAACATGGCCACCTACATGTCCGCCCGACTGGGAATCCCTACTCGCCTCTGTGATCCCTTCACCAACCCCCGACTGGAGACCAGCCCCGAAGCCGAAGAGTGGCTTCAGGAGCAAGGAGCCAGCCTGACGGGTGCACTAGGACTTGCCTTGAAAGAGAGCCTTGCTCCTCAAATGGGCAGAAAGCGCTAGAGAGAACTCAAGATGCCAAATATCAACCTGATCGCAGATCGTCGGCAGGAAAAGCGGCGCATGGAGCGCCTCAGCAAACAGCTTTTCTTTACTCTGGGAGGCTCACTCGCCATCTTCGTGGCCGTGGGTTCCTACCTACTGACAGCACGTATTAGCCAGCTTGGAGCAGTTGCGGAAGCTGAGCATCGCATGGGAAAGCTCAAGCCTGTTATCGCGGAGATTGATCTGATCAAAAAAGAGACTGCCGATAAAGAGCCAAAGCTTGCTACTTTGGAGCAGGCTCGCTACGACACTCTGCGCTGGACACTTCTGTTCCAGTCGGTCTCAGAGTCTCTGCCTGCCCAAGTTTGGCTTAGCAACCTAGGAGCACCGGATGGTGAGCCGATTGTCGTGAGTCTCTCAGGCTCAGCTCCCACCCAGACCATTGCCAGCCAGCTCGTGCTGAACCTGAAAAAGCAGCCCATCTTTGACAAAGTCGAGATTCCGACGACCACTCGTATGGAAAAAGAGAATCGGTTTAGCTTCCAGATCACCGCACAGCTCAAGCCAATCATTGCGCCCAAGACCGTAGCCCCACCGCCCGCAGGGGATAGTAAGAAGACCGCGCAAGTCGAAGCGGGCCAAGGAGAAAAGGCACATGCTTAATCCCACCGCAGGAAAAATCAGCCGGGGAGTCTCCTTTCGTCCGAGCAAGCGCAGTGCTCTCATCATGGGGGTAATGTCAGGTGGCATTCTCGCCCTCACCGGTGGGCTCTATGTCTGGCAAACGGGAGAGGTGGCCCGTATCGAGAAAGAAGTGGCCACTAAAATGGATGAGGTTCACAACGGTGAGCGAACCGCAAAGCAGCTTGAGGAAGTTCGAGCCGCCGCCGCTGTGGTGGATGGCAAGCTTCGCTATCTGGAGCAAAATGTCTCCCAAGGTGCCTACATTCCTACCATGCTCCAGCAGATGGAGAAAAAAGCAACCTCTTTTGGGCTAACGGTCAATCAGTCGAACCATACCATTGAGATTCCGCCGCCACCGCCGGTTCTAAGCCGTGAGGAACAAAAAGCGGGGAAAAAGCCACCGCCACCGCCCCCCTACAACAAAGCCCGGATAGACATGGATCTCACCGGTAACTACAAAAATGTCGGACGCTTTATTCATAGCCTCACTCGCTTTGAAAAAATCATTGCGGTCAACTCCGTGGTGGAGCAGTCAAAATGGGATCAAGTCAATAGCTCACCGGCTCTGGCGGTTCGCATCATGATGACAGGCTACGTCTTCCCAGAGACCGAGAACCTCATCATCCATGGGCAGGAGCAGCAGAAGCTCAATCCCAACGGACTTAGCGCACGTCGTGCCGCAGAAAACCAGCTCTTGAGTCCACCGGCCTCCCAGCCAAAATAGTAGGTGGAAGGCTAAAGAAAACAACATGAAGCCTGTTAATAAAAAAGACATGCCTAAGCTGATCGCACTGATCGGCTTGACCATCTGCTCACTGGGCTATGGGATCTTCCAGCTCGTGGGGGGAACCTCGGTTGCCGCACCGCCGCCTGCCAGCGAGAAGAAGGACGAAAAGAAGGATAACGCAGCAGCGGGCACCCCTCAAGCGAGTGCTTCCGTTGTGGCAGATGATCCCTTGATCGCCCAGCTCCAGCGCCTAGAGGGAGTCCGTGATCCCGTGCTCGTTCGTGACCCCTTTATGATCTCGGGTGGTGGCACTGCAACACCCGCGCCAGGAGCACCCGTACCAGGTATAGCGACCCCCAGTCAGAGTGAGGAAGAGCGGCGCAGAGACCTTGCCCAAACCCATGCTATCGAGAACGCCGACCGTCTCAAAGACCTTCTGGGGATCAATATCCGACCCAAAAGGCCTAAAGACGGCGGATTTATGGACGATCCTCAAGGCAGACCTGGCGGGCTTCCTGGCGCTTCCGGATCAACCCACTTAGTGCTTCCTCCCCCTCCCCTTCCGCAGCCACCAGCACTAGTCGTCACCGGAGTTCTGATCCCTGAGAGCGGCAATGGCGAGAGCGTCGCGATGGTTCGAATCAACGAGCACTCGCGCTGGCTCTCGGTGGGCGACAGTGTGGGAAATGGTTTTGTTGTCCGCAGTATTCGACGAACAGAGCGGGGTAGTGAGCTGGAGATCGTGGACTCCAGCGACCCCAAAAATATAAAGCGTCAGTTTACCTATCCGGTGAACTGATCAACTAAGATGGAGAAGTTACTCTCGTGCAAAATCAAAAAAATCTCTTAACCCTCGGGCTGGCGTCCCTGGGTGCCATTAGTATGGCAAGTCCATCGGAAGCGGCACATCGTGCCACCAACGATATCACCGAATTCAGTGTCACTGCCGAAGAAGCAGCCACGCGCATCATTATCACGGGGAGTCAGGCTTTCACCCCGGAGGTCAAGAGCTTTGGCAAGAGTGGAGTCACCACCATTACTCTTCCCGGAGTCTGGCAGGCGGGTAAGGCAGGCGTCCAGAACCTCCAAAAAAATGGAGTTGCTTTTGTTCGCTATGGCCAGTACGCCATGAAGCCTAGTAAGCAAGTCCGCATTGTGGCTAACTACTCGGGGAAGCTTCGTCAGCCCCTTAAGCACGAGCTGGTTCCCTCCGAGGACAAGACCCGCTGGGAAGTGGTTCTCTATGCCCCTGGTGCAGAGCCAAGTGACTCGTTCACCACAGAGCTTCGTCCTGTCCAGGTTGCTTCCATCGCCGCAGCACCTCCTGGACTTAAAAGTGTACACTACCATGTCGCCTTAGCCACAGATAAAGACCCGATCCCCTCGATCTCCGTACGAGACAAGCGTGCGGCGATCTCCGTGGATACGCATGCTCTGATGGTAGCTGCGACCCGTGTTGCCTCCAGTGTGGCAATCGCGCCGATGAACACGACAGCCGTGATGTCCAACGTCCTCGTGTCGGCTCCGAAGCTGAGCTTGGCGAGTGTGCTCTCTATCGCTCCTCGTACCCGTCCTCTTGTGCCAACCATTGCGACAGCGAGTGCGCTAACCCCCTACCCTAGCCGTACAGCCACTCCTAAAGCACCCCCTCAGGTTGCGGCACTACCTTCCAAAGCACTACCTCCCAAGGATGCTCTGGTCACGCTTGCTCAAGCCCTGAGTGCGCCGGTTACCCGTGCCACAGAGCCCACTCCAGCTCGCTCGCCGATTAGCATCACTGCTGCCGCTCCTGTGGAGACACTCACAAAAACGGCCTCCCAGGAAAATACCCTGGATCGCATCGTCAAGCTGGATGTGGTCAATGGAGAGCTCACCGATGTGCTCAAGCTGATCCAGATGCAGGCGAAAGTCAATGTCGTCTCAGGGCAGAGTGTGGTCAACAAGAAAGTCACGCTCTCTCTGGACAAAGTGCCTCTTCGTGATGCCCTAGACTGGGTGACGCGACTTTCCGGTGTTGCCTACACTATGGAAGGCAATAACACGATTATCGTGGGTACGGGTCAGGAAATCTCGCTGCTGAAGCGCACCAACCAGACCCCCGAGGCGATCTCAGCCAGCATTCCATTCTACTACGCCGATGCGGACTCACTCAAAACTGCGCTCACCAGCTCGTTCCCGAACGTGACAATCCACATCATTCGTGCAAGTGACGAGTCGAAAAAAGAGGAGGAGAACACTCAGCAAGGCAGCTCTGTTCAAGCAGCAACTGGAGAGCGCGTCGCCGTCAATACTCCTGGGAATGCCTCAGGCTCCTCCATGACCTCTCTCAAGCCGCGCGGTGGCTCGATCTACGTGGTTGGTACTCGCTCTATTGTTGAAGAGATTCAAAGCACCATTGCGGACATGGAAAAAGGTCTCATCGAGATCGCACAGCGTGACTCCGACCGAAAGGCGGATCAGCTTCGCAGCTTTGTCAATGACACCTACGAAGTGAAGTATGTAGACCCAAGCCAAGCAGCAAGGCTCATTCTAGAGAGCGTCCCTAATCTGATTGTACGTCCTGGCCCTTCACAGCGCTTTATCGCCACTGCCCTCGGTGTTGGCGGCGCACTGGGCCAAGGTGGTGGAACGGGTGCAGGCGGTGGAATGGGTGCAGGTAGTGGTGGGGCCCAAGGCGGTGGAATGGGTGCAGCAGCTGGTGGAGCCCAAGGCGGCCAAGGACAGGGAGGCCAAGGACAGGGAGGCGGACTTGTCGAGTCTCGACTCCTCTTGCTCACAGGCAAGGAGAGCGATGTCAAGCGTGCCAAAGAGATGCTCAACCAGCTTGATGTCAAGCCACCACAGTTTATCTACGAGGCGCGTCTTGTCGAGATGAGCAAAGACAATGCCACCAAGCTGGGCCTGACGTATGACCTAGGCCGTGCCATACAGATTGGTGAGAACGACCTTGGTGGCCAGCCCAACACCACAGTCAATGGAATAGCAGGAGGCCGTCAGCCAAACGGAGGAGCGATCTTCCGCACGCCCTATAGCATTGCCACAAAGATTGATGCGCTTGCGACACTGGGAAAAGCCAATATCCTGGCCCGCCCCACTCTCTCCGCGCTGGATGGAAATCAGGCCGTGACATTTATTGGGGATCAGGTTCCCTACGTGATCTCACAGTCTATCGGCCCAACCGGTGGTCTGAATGTCCAGACAGGAATTGCGAGTGCAGGAATCCGGCTCCAGGTCTCAGGTCGCTCGAATGGCGATGGCACGATGACGATCTATGTCCATCCCGAGATCTCCACGATCACCCAGTTCGTCGGGGGACTGCCGCAGATCTCCACCCGGTTTGTAGATACCATGATCCGTGTGAAAAACGGGGAGACCATCGCCATCGGTGGTCTGGTGCAGAAGACTGAGATTGACAACATGCGCAAGATTCCTCTGATCGGGGATCTGCCGATTCTCGGACAGCTCTTCCGCTCCAGTGATAAGAGCATTAAGGAGAGCGAGGTGCTGATCTTCATCACTTGCTCTCTGTCCAAAGACTAAAAGACAAATCGTCTTTAATCCCTAAAGGGGTCAGCCGTGCACGAGCGGCTGGCCTCTTTTTTGTTCGTAAAATTGCCAATAATAACAAAACAAGTATGACTGCGACACAAACAAATCGCATCGGTGACGTTCTCGTTGAGAAAGGACTCCTCTCTCAGGAGCAGCTCCAGAGCGCCATGGACAAACAGAAGCAGCTCGGGGGCAGGCAGCCCTTGGGAGAAATTCTGGTCTCCATGGGCCTCATCACCGAGCGCACCCGTGTAATGACACTAGGAGAGCAGTGGGGGGTTGAGTACGTTAATCTCACAGAAGTCATTATCCCCGAAGATGTTTACTCACTAATCTCACAAGAGCTCGCACGTCGCTACAAGATGGTTCCCCTCGAAGTGGTGGGAAACCAGATCAAGATGGCGATGAAGAATCCACTGGATATCTTCGCCACCGACGAAATCCGGCTCATGACGGGCAAGGAAGTTCTCCCGCTGATCGCCACTGAGGACGATATTCTTCTGGCCATCAATGAGAACTATAAAGTCGCGGCTCAGAATCTCAACAATGTTCTCCAGACCTTCCAGAACGAGGAGGTGGAGCTGGACAGGAAGCGGCCTGAGGATCTGGCTGCCGAAGTGGACCAAGCAGAGGCGGAGTCTGCCCCGATCATTCAGCTTGCCAATGCCCTGATCTCCCGCGCCATTTCTGAGAAAGCTTCCGATATTCATATTGAGCCTGCCCGTGAGTCTATCCGAATCCGCTACCGTGTGGATGGAATTCTGATGGACGGCCTCACGGTGCCCAAAAATGCACAGAACGCGCTGACCAGCCGCATTAAGATCATGGCGGACATGGATATCGCCGAGAAGCGTGCCCCCCAAGATGGCCGTATCTCAATGATCATCCAGGGCAAGCAGTACGACTTCCGTGTCTCAAGCCTCCCCGCTGTCTACGGTGAAAAGATCGTCATGCGCGTACTGGACAAGAGCAATATCAATATTGGTCTGCACCGCCTCGGTCTGCTGCCCCACACCTTCGAGATGTTTGAGACCATGCTGATGCGCTCGTATGGCCTGATTCTTGTCACTGGGCCGACGGGCTCTGGGAAATCGACGACGCTCTACTCCAGCCTCTCGAAAGTGAGCTCGGCGGAGAAGAATATTATCACCATTGAGGATCCCGTCGAGTATGAGATCACGGGCATCACTCAAGTCGGTGTGAACAACAAAGCCCACATGACCTTTGCGGCGGGCCTGAAGGCGATGCTGCGCCAAGACCCGGACATCATCATGGTGGGAGAGATGCGCGATCAAGAGACGGCCAATATCGCCATTGAGGCCGCTCTTACCGGACACCTGGTCTTCTCGACCCTCCACACCAACGATGCCCCTGGTGCCGTCGCTCGTCTTATGGACATGGGAGTCGAGCCCTTTCTGATCGCCTCCGCCACGGTCGGAGTCATGGCTCAGCGCCTCATGCGCCGTGTCTGTGACAAGTGTAAGACAACCTACGAGCCCCCCAAAGAGGCCATCCGTCGCCTGGGAATGAGCCTGGACGACATGGAGGACGGTAAGATCACCTTCTACCGAGGCCGGGGCTGTGAGACCTGCAAGGGTACCGGCTACAAAGGGCGCGTCGGTTGCTACGAGCTCATGCCCGTCACCGATAAAGTGCGTGAGCTGATTTTAGCGCATGCCTCGGCCTATGCCATCCGTGAAGCCGCAATCGAGGGCGGAATGCGCTCGCTCAAAGAAGATGCCATGGAAAAAATCCTCCTGGGCATGACCACTCTGGAAGAAAGCCTGCGTGTTATCTACTCTGGCTAAAGATTCATTTGCGAAGAGACACAATATAGTAAGATGAACGCGATTCCTAATTCAGCCCCAAGCGGCCCGATCATTGGCATTGATCTCGGCACGTCTACCTCGGCAGTCGCTTTCCTCGGCCGTGAGGGCGAGCCAGAGCTCATCCCAGATCTTCATGGCGATACCATTGTTCCCAGCATGGTGCAGCTCCTGCCCGATGGCCAGCTTGTCGTCGGCTCTGTCGCTAAGAGCGGCGCGGTTACCTACCACGACCGCACGGCCATGGAAGTCAAGCGCCTTATGGGCACCGGCGAGACCGTGAAGCTCGGCAAGAAAGTCTTCTTTCCGGAGGAGATCGGCACCGAGATCCTCAAGCACTTAAAACAAGCCGCCGAGACCAAGCTCGGTCGCGAGATCCAAGATGTCGTCATCTCGGTTCCTGCCCGCTTTGAAAACGCCGCTCGCGAGGCCACCCGCAAGGCCGCCGAGGCGGCTGGTCTAAAAGTGATACGCCTTATCAACGAGCCGACTGCCGCTGCCCTTGCCTATGGCCTGGGCCATATCGCCGACAAGAGTAAAGTTCTTGTCTTTGACTTCGGAGGTGGCACGCTTGATGTCACGGTGCTAGAGATGTTCGAGGGAATCTTAGACATTCGCACCTCGGTGGGTGATGATAAGCTCGGTGGTAAAGATATTGACGAGGCCACGATCGCCTTGCTCCGCGATAAGTACAAAGAGATCACAGGCAAAAAGATGCCGCCGCCCTCGCGCGATAAAAAAGCGGCACAGCGCATCAAAGAAGAAGCGGAGATTGTCAAAAAGACGCTCTCGTTCTCAGGGACAGTCCAGATCAACCTGCCTAACCTTGTCGGAGATCAGGACCTCGTCTGCACTCTCACTCGCGATGAGCTGGACGCACAGCTCGAGAGCATGCTCATGCGTGCCATGAATGTGGTCAATGAAGCGCTGGCCCGTGCCCGCCTGAAGTGGGACGATATTGATGTCATCCTGCCCATCGGGGGCTCCAGCCGCATTCCCTTGTTCCGCCGCGCCTTGGAGTTTGCCTCAGGAAAAGATCTCTACTCAGGATCGCTCAGCCCCGATGAAGCCGTCGCACTGGGGGCCGCCATCGCAGCGGGTATTGAGCAGAATCTCTATCAAGAGCAACAAAAAGCCATCATGATCTTAGATGTCTCGCCCCATAGGCTGGGCGTAGCCACGATCAAGCAAGTGGGCAATGAGCAGTTTGTCGAGGACTACTTCAGTGAGCTTATCCCCAAAGACGCCAAGCTCCCGGCGATTACCAAACGAGACTACATGACCATCTCCGATGGCACCCGACCCATTGCCATTCGTATCTACGAGGCCGTGACCGAGGGCAATCTCTGCCGCGAGCACCGGACGATCAGTGAGCTGGCCCTCAGAGCGCTCAATACGGAGTCCAAGGACGAGCCCATCCAAGTCGAGTTCCGCTACACTCTCGATGGCACTCTAGAAGTCGCAGCTCGCTACATCAGTGCCCCCATGGTGCAGGTAGATGGCAAGTTTATCTTAGATGCTCCCGGCGCAGGTGGCGCGGAGATTCCCCAGGAAGTCTGGCGCAATGCACCGCTTGCCGAGCTTGCCTTCCCTCTTTTAGAGCAAGCTGAGCGCATGATCAAAGAGCGTCCCGAGCTTTCCGGCCCGATAGGTGATTTCGCCGGTTTTGTCAAGCTAGCCGTGATCCAGAACGACGAAGCCGAGATGCGCAAGCGCCTTGATAAGCTCACGGATCTACTTTTTGAGATCGCCTAAGCTCCCCTGATGTCTAACTTTCTTTTAGCCAATAATCTCATCACAGCATGAGCGAGACAATCGACGAAGAAACCCTCTATACGATCCTAGAAGTCTCAGAGTCCGCCACGGAGGACGAGATTCAGCAGGCCTATTTCCGCTTGGTTCGCCTCTGCCCTCCGCAAAAATATCCGGAACGCTACCAGCTCCTCAACAGCGCCCGTGAGACGCTACTCCACCCACAGCGCCGGGGTGAGTACGACCAGAGCCGACAAAATGGCATACGGGTTCGTGTGCTTGTAGATCAAGCTGCTCTCTCGATGGAGAAAGACCCCCAGAAAGCCCTCTCACTTCTCAAGAGCGCTGTGACCTTGGCTCCCGATATGCCGCGTCCTCGCATGCTCCTGGCACAACTTCTCATTCGCACGAAGAACTACGATCTCGCCGAGCGTCAGTACGCGTGGCAGATCCGTCGCACTCCTCACGATGAGACTCTGCGCTGCAAGATGGCACGTTGCCTGATGCTCCAGGCTAAAAACGAAGAGGCGGAGTGCGAGCTCAAGGTAGTTTTGAAACTCAATGAGGTGCACTACGATGCCCAGCTTCTGCTCGCACGCATCTACCGTAGCCAGAACCGAATTCCCGAGCTTATCGCCGCCTTGGAACAAGCTATTGCCGCGGATGAGCAAGAGAATTTCTCCGACTTCAGTGCTCTCTTGCAGCTTCTGATGGTCTACATTCAGAATGACCATCACGATGGTGCTGAGAGCACGAGCCACCGACTTCTTGCCGTGATCCCCGAAGAGCGCTACGAGCAGGCAGGCGATGCCTTTATCCAGACAGCAGAGCTTTTCTTTCGCGAGGATCACTTTGTCTGGACACGCCAGCTTTTGTTTCATGTGCAGAGCCTTCCCCTCGCAGACGATCACCCTTGCCGCTTGAAGATGATCGAGCTGGCCCAAAAATCAGCACTCCAGCATGAGGCACAGCGCCTGGCCAAAGACGACTTGCTCTTTGGGGGGCTTCAGGACTGTTTCCAGACGCTCTATCGGGATCACTCCTTGGACAATATCCGTGAGTCGCGGATGAATGCCGCTTTTATCAAGCTCCAGCATGAGTTTGAGGCCACGCCGCGCCAGCTTCTCAAACAGCTTGCCTATATCCGTCGCGAGTACCCGCTTATTAGTGCTGACCAAGACCCCTTTCTGGGGCTTCTCCGCCAGCGGGCACTCAACCGCCTGACAGCTCTAGACGCACAGGCTGCCCAGCGTGCGGCTCTGGCATCGTCGATTTCCCCCCTTACGGTGCCCGTTACTTCCGAAGAAGAGACAAAGCATAGTGGTCTTTTTGGTCGCTTAATGGGGAGTCGCTAGTACGCATGCTATAATTTCCTAGCATGAGTCAACTAACCTTAATCGAAGAAGTCCGCGCCCGCCAGATTCTGGATTCGCGCGGCAATCCCACCGTTGAAGTGGATGTTATTTTAGAGTGTGGCGTGGTCGGACGCGCCGCTGTCCCTTCCGGAGCCTCCACAGGTGCCCACGAAGCGGTCGAGCTACGTGACGGCGACAAGTCGGTTTATCTTGGCAAAGGCGTTTTAAGTGCCGTCAAGAATGTCAATGAGAGCATCTCCCCTGAGTTGGCAGGCTTTGACGCGTCGGATCAAGCGGGCCTAGACAGCCTACTCTTAGCTCTCGATGGAACGCATAACAAAGCCAAGTTCGGAGCCAACGCTATTCTTGGCGTCTCGCTCGCCGCTGCCAAAGCATCTGCAGAAGCCCTCGAAACCCCCCTCTGGCGCTACATTGGCGGGGCCAACGCCAAGCAGCTTCCCGTCCCAATGCTCAACATCATCAACGGTGGCAAGCACGCCGACAACTCCGTGGACCTCCAGGAGTTCATGGTCATGCCCGTGGGTGCGACCAGCTTCTCCGAGGGCCTGCGCTGGGGCGCGGAGATCTTCCACGCACTCAAGTCCGTACTCAAAGGCAAGGGCTATGGAACGGCTGTGGGCGATGAGGGCGGCTACGCGCCCAACCTCAAGAGCAACCAGGAAGCGCTCGATGTGATCATGGAGGCGATTGGCAAGGCGGGCTACACCCCTGGCGCACAGATCCAGATCGCCATGGACCCCGCCACCACCGAGCTCTACGAAGAGGGCAAGGCCAACGGACGCGAGGGCAGCTACTACTTCTGGAAGTCCAATATCTGGAAGACCCGAGAAGAGATGGTCGCGTTCTGGGCCGATCTCGCCGCCAACTACCCGATTATCTCGATCGAGGACGGCATGTCCGAGGACGACTGGGAGGGCTGGAAGCTCCTCACCGACGCCATTGGCAAGAAAGTCCAGCTCGTGGGCGATGACCTCTTTGTCACCAACACCACACGCCTCGCTCAGGGAATCGAGCAAGGGATCGGCAACTCCATTCTCGTCAAAGTCAACCAGATCGGCACCCTCACCGAGACGCTGGAAGCCGTCGAGATGGCCAAGCGCGCGGGCTACACCGCCATCCTCTCCCACCGCTCCGGTGAGACCGAAGACACCACGATTGCGGATATCGCCGTCGCCACCAACTGTGGCCAGATCAAGACCGGCGCTCCCAGCCGCACGGACCGCGTCGCTAAGTACAACCAGCTCCTCCGTATCGAAGAGGCGCTAGGTACTACCGCGGTCTACCAGGGTCTGAAGAGCTTCTACAACTTAAAGTAAACCCTCCTCCCCTGCCCTCCTCCCCTGCCCTCCTCCCAATCCTGGGAGGAGGGTGCAACTAAATCAGTGGGTCGCGTGTCGTAGTAAGTGGAGGCACGATTCTTCAATGCGAAATGGAACACGACGCGACCTGCTGATGATGCTGGTTCTGACTTTTATTACCGGCGGACTCTACTACTTCTACTGGGCCTACAAGACCAGCAAAGAAATGGACGAGTTCACGGGTGAGCGCGGGATTCCCCCGATTGTCCACTTGGTTCTTCTGATCTGCACCATCAGCCTCTGGGGCTATGTCTGGGATATTCTCACCGCGCAAAAAATCGAGCGGATGCAGCGCATGGTGGGCCTTCCTGCCCGCAACCAGAGCTGGCTCTACGTGGCGCTGGACTTTCTCGGCGCAGGCCCCATCTATGGCATTGGGATAGTGGTCCCGTTTTTACAGCAGAACGATCTCAATGAAATCTACGCCGCAGCCGGCAACCGTCGGTAAATTTCTTCTCTGGCCGCCGCTCTGGATTTTAGCGGCGGCCTTTCTGGTTCCCCCACCCGGCCCAGACAACAAATCGCTCCTCGGGCTCCCCGATCTCTGCCCTATCAAGGCACTCACGCATATTCCCTGCCCCGGCTGCGGCATCTCCCGCTCGCTTGTCTGCACCGCCCATGGCGAGCTTTCCCGTGCGTTCGTCCTGCATCCCCTCGGCCCCGTTTTCTTTGTGATTCTTGCAGGATTTGTCGCCCTACGCTTCTTCCCAAAGCTCCAGCCCTCCACAAAACGCATCAATACTGTTGCGGGCGTGCTGGTCGTGCTGCTACTCAGCTTTTGGATAGTTCGTCTGATCGGCTGGCTCCCAAAGCCACCATAGGGTCACAGTTCCAGAGTTTAGGCAGCGCCACACCACAAACACCGCACTCAAAAACACGATCCTTAATCACGTTACGCTGACCACAATGCTCACAGCGTCGGAAGAGATAGCTTATGGTGAAGCTGCCTGAGTGGGTGATTCCCAAACGATCCAGCACCGCTTGGAGTGCTTCCCAGCATTCAGGTTCAGGGCAGTAGCCAGTGGAGAGATTCGTCGCGGCAATCAGCTCGCTCTCCGAAAAAGCCAGCTCACCCGCTGCTAGGACATCCGCACCACGGGCACACGAGACATGCTCCGAGCGCTGGTCTGCCAGCCAGAGTGTGCCGTCGGCAGTGACGACAAACGTTGCTGTGTCCCCATAAACGCACTTGCGCCACGCCTCTAAATCAGTGAGAGCATTTATCTGCCAGCGTGCCGTCTCAACCAGTAGCTCCGCAGTTCCCAGATAGCGGTACAGACGCATAGATTCACTCCTGAGCAACACTGTCTCCGGCGACGATGCCGGTGGACCAGGCGGCTTGGAGGTTGTAGCCTCCGACGGGGCCTGCGATATCGAGCACTTCGCCACAGAGATAGAGGCCCTTGATCTTTCGACTTTCCATGGTTTTGGAATCCACTTCATCCAAGGCAACGCCACCGGCGACGACCTCGCCACGCTCTAGTGGGACGGCGCGGACGCGGCCTACTTGCCAGCCTTTGAGCGTATTGGCCAGCCGGTTGCGGTCTTTGGCGGTGAGCGGGGCGCACTTTGCGGCAGGGTCGAGCTTGGCGGATTCGAGCAAGGGCTTGCGCAAGCGCTCGGGGAGCGGTGCGTCTTCGATCAGGCCGAGGAGGGTCTTTTTAGGGTTCTGCTGGGCCTGGGTCATTAGCCGCGCACTCACTTGCTCAAAGGTCTCGTCGGGGTAGAGATCCACCTCGACCGTGGAGTTCTCAGGGATAGCCTCAGCGATCTCGCGGGAGACGCCCAGGGCGGTGGGGCCGGAGACGCCTTTGTGGGTAAAGAGCAGGTCGCCACGCCAGTGCATGCGCTCTTTTCCGGTGCTGTTGTCGGGGTTTTGCTTGCGGGCACGGAGCACACAGTCACGCAGCGCGACCCCGCTCCACTCCTCGGGCGGCGTGGGATCCAGATAGAGTGGGGCAAGGGCGGCGGTGAGCTTGACAATCGTGTGCCCCAGCTCCGCGAGCCACTTCCAGCCATCGCCCGTACAGCCTGTGCCCGGAAACGACGAGCCGCCGACGGCAACAATCAAGCGCGAGCAAGGAAGGACTTTGCCCTCAATCTGCACGCCAGAAACCGCGCCGTCCTCCACCAGAATCTTCTCCACGGGGCAGTCGAGGCGCACTTTCACCCCGGCATCGCGGACATGGCGCTCCAGAACCTCGACCACATCTTTGGCATCCGTGGGCGGCACCGGAAAAATCCGGCCATCGGGGCGGGTGTAGACTTTCAGCCCTTGGCCCGTGAGCAGCTCTAAAAAGTCCTCGTTGGTGAAGCGATAGAACGAGGCCTTCAGAAAGCCCGCCTCATTGGTGCGAAACTGGCGACGGATCTGCTCCATCGCACCGGCGTGGGTGAGGTTGCACTTACCCCCGCCCGAGATGAGAATCTTAGTTCCTAGCCGGTTTTTCTTCTCTAATAGCGTCACCCGCGCCCCAAGCTTTGCCGCCCGCCACGCCGCGAGCATTCCCGCCGCGCCGCCCCCTACCACGATAATATTTTGCATAGTCTGAGAGAATTCTACCGCGTCGCGCTGTAACCTTGCGCCCAGAAGGATTGTCTCAAAGACAAAACTATTTCCAAAAATGGAAATGAACGAGGTTTCTGACATGGCGCTAGAGATTGAGAACCTGACCAAGACCTACCCAAATGGGGTACGGGCACTTGACGGTGTGACCCTGAGCATCCCCCACGGGCTCTTTGGCCTGCTTGGCCCCAACGGCGCGGGGAAGTCGTCGCTGATGCGCACGATTGCGACGCTTCAAGAGCCTGACACAGGCAGTATTGCGCTCGATGGCGTGAACACCCTCCAGAACAAAGAGGCGATGCGCGCGACCTTGGGCTATCTTCCCCAGGAGTTTGGGTTCTACCCAACGCTCTCCGGCGAGGCGACGCTGGACCACTTTGCGACCCTCAAGGGGCTCAACAATGGCAAGGAGCGCAAGGCTGTCGTAGAAGGCTTGCTGGCGCAGGTGAATCTTTGGGAGGCGCGCAAGAAAAATGTCGGGGGGTACTCGGGCGGAATGAAGCAGCGCCTCGGGATCGCGGTGGCGCTTCTGGCCAACCCCACCGTGATTATCGTGGACGAGCCGACAGCGGGTCTCGATCCCACCGAGCGCAACCGCTTTCTGAACTTGCTCGCCGAGGTTGGGGAGGGCGCGACCGTGATTCTCTCCACACATATCGTCGAAGACGTGAGAGAGCTGTGTGAGCGCATGGCCATCCTTGCCCGAGGCCGCGTGGTGGCACAGGGCAACCCGGAGGACGTGATCGGGCGCGTGGCAGGCAGTGTCTGGCGAAAAGTCATCGGCAAGGATGAGCTCGCTGAGTATGAGAGCCGCTACCGGGTCATCTCCCGCCGCCTGATCGCCGGAAAGCCAGTCGTCACGATCTACCAGGACACCGACCCCGGCGAGGGCTTTGAAGCCATCGCTGCGGATCTAGAGGATGCCTACTTCCATGCCGTGGGAGCGGCCTAAGCCATGCGAAATGTCTTTCTCTTCGAGCTGCGCTTTCGAATGCGCCAAGTCTCGACCTATCTGTTCTTTCTGGTGCTCTTTCTGCTGACGTTTCTCTTTGTCACCACCGATGCCGTGAAAATAGGCGGTGGGGACGGGCAGATCAAAGTGAATGCGCCGATCGTGCTGGGCCAGATCGTCGGGATCATGGGCGCGTTTGGAGCCGTGATTGCCAGCGCCCTAGTCGGTACCGCAATCTACCGTGACTTCGAGGCGCAGGCCCACGAGCTCTTCTTCACCACACGCCTGAGCCGCGCGGCGTACTTCTTTGGGCGTTTTTTGGGTGCCCTCGTCGTGACGCTCTTTGTCTACTCCGGTTTGCTCTTTGGCGTGCTCCTCGGGAGCCTGATGCCCTGGGTAGATAAAAATAGCCTTGGGGCGTTTCGCATCGAGAGCTATGTCAATGTCTTCCTGGTGATCCTGCTCCCCAACGTCCTCTTTCTCTCCACGCTGTTCTTTGTCTTTGGGACACTCACGAGAAGCCTGCTGGCGATCTATCTGCAAGGTGTCTTGGTCTTCGTCGGCTGGGCCATCTCCCTGGCGCTACTTGGCTCTGTGGAGAACAGGCTCGTCGCCTCGCTCTTCGATCCGTTTGGCCTCGCCTCAACCAGTGTGGTGACGCGCTACTGGACCCTCGCTGAGAAAAACTCCCAGCTCCTGCCACTCACCGGAGCGCTGCTCTATAACCGTCTGCTCTGGGTTGGGCTTGGGCTTGGCACGCTCGCTCTCGGCTTCCGCCTCTTCCAGTTCTCGGCCAAGGCACTGGTTCTTGGGAAAAAGCCCCCCCAGCCCCCGTCCAACGGGGGGGATAAAGGGAATCTGATTCCTTATCTTCCCCCCGCCCGGCGGGGGTCAGGGGGGAATGTCTTCCCCGCCCTCCTGCGCTTCTACTTCCGCGATATCGTCCGCAGTGTCCCGTTTCTCGTGATCGCCGCTGCCGGAACACTGCTCCTCGTCACCAACGCCTGGATGGCGGACAAACTCTTAGACAACAACAACAGTATTTACCCTGTCACACGAGTTATGGTCGAGCAAGTGAGCGGCTCGTTCATGCTGTTTTTCTTGATCCTGATCACATTCTATGCAGGTGAGCTTGCCTGGCGCGAGCGCACCGTCAAGCTGGATCAGATCGCCGATGCCCTGCCCGTCCCAACCTACCGAGTCGCGCTGGCAAAGTTTGTGGCGCTGCTTTTAGTGCTGGCACTGCTGACTCTAGGACTGATCGTAGCCGGGGTCGGGGTGCAGGCAGCAAAGGGCTACTTTCACTTTGAGCTGGGACTGTACTTTAGCTATCTTTTTGGGACGGTCTACCCGATCCTGATCTGCCTCACCGCGCTGGCGTTTATGATTCACACCGTGGTCAACCAGAAGTTTTTGGGGCACACGCTGGTGCTGGTGAGCTTTATCGCCACGCAGGCACTTCCTAGCATGGGCCTCGACCACAAGCTCTATCTCTTCGGGGATATTCCCACCGCCAAACTCTCGGACATGAACGGCTTTGGGCCGTTTACACTCCCCATTTTCTGGTTTTCGACCTACTGGCTATTGGCCTCGGTGCTCTTGGTTCTCGCGGCAATCAAGCTCTGGGTGCGGGGCAAGGACGACAAGCTAAGTGTCCGCTGGAAGATCGGGCAGCTTCCGGCGATGGCAAAGGCCCTTGCCGTGGCGTGCGCGGCGGGCTTTGTGGCGGTCGGTGGCTGGATCTTTGTCAACACCAATCTCAAGCACACCTACCGTCCTGAGAAAGCGCAGATCAAGCTTCAGGTGGAGTTTGAGCAGAAGTACAAGGCCCGCTACGGGAAGATTCCCCAGCCGCGCATCACGGACGTCGACATGGATGTCACGCTCTGGCCGGAGCGCGGACAGTGGGAGTCCAAGGGCATCTTCACCCTCAAGAACAAGACCGATAAGCCCGTCACCGAGCTGGTGATCCAGACCGACCCGGAATTGACGATCAAGGCGCTGACTCTTGGAGCTGCCGCAAGCCCCGAGATCACAGACAAAGACCGAGGCTTTCGGACGCTGAGGCTCGCGCAGCCACTGGCTCCCGGCGCGACCACGACGCTGGCTTTTACGCTGGCCTACGACAAGACGGGCTTTGCCAATGGGAGCCCCAACACCGATATTGCCGCCAACGGGACGTTTCTCACCATGCCCTGCCCCCAGATTGGCTACCAGGAAGGTGGCGAGATTGGCGATGAGTCTGAGCGGCGTAAGCAGGGTCTTCCTCCCAAGCCGCGCATGGCTCCCGCCACAGACGTAGCCGCGCGTCGGAACACCTACCTCGGGGTAGACGCGGACTGGGTAAACTTTGCCGCGACCGTGCGTACTGCTCCCGATCAGATTGCTATCGCGCCGGGCTACTTAGAGCGCGAGTGGCAGGAGAACGGTCGGCGCTGTTTTCGCTACAAAATGGACGCTCCCATCCGCCAGTTCTTCACGTTTGTCTCCGCCCGCTACACCGTCAAGAAAGACCAGTGGGTCAGCAAAGATGGTAGCAAGAAAGTGGCGCTGGAGATCTACTACCATCCTGGCCATGAGTATAACTTAGAGCGCATGATGGCGGGTGCAAAAGCGGCACTGTCTTACTGCTCCGAGAGCTTCAGCCCCTACCAGTTCCGCCAGATGCGCATTCTGGAGTTTCCCGCCTACCAGGGGTTCGCGCAGTCGTTTCCCAACACCGTGCCCTACTCCGAAGGACTGGGTTTTATCCTGAAAGTGGGAAGCGAGAAAGACGCGCTAGATATCCCGTTCTATGTCACGGCGCATGAAGTCGCGCACCAGTGGTGGGGACACCAGGTGCTTGGGGGAAATGTCGCGGGTAGCGAGATGCTCTCCGAGTCCCTCGCCGAGTACAGCGCTCTCCAGACCCTCAAGAAGGCTTATGGAGAGGCGGCACTGGCACGTTTTCTCAAGGTAGACATGGACCGCTACCTGCAAGGTCGTGGCAGCGAGCGTGAGGATGAAAATCCCTTGGTCGCCGTCCAGAACCAGCAGTACATCCACTACTCCAAAGGCGCGATTGCCTTCTGCGCTCTTGCAGATCGCATTGGGGAAGAGAAGCTCAACGCGGCGCTAGCGGGCTTTGTCAAGAAAACGGCCTTTCAAGAGCCGCCCTACACAACATCTCTGGAGCTCATGGAAATGCTCCGAGCCGCCACGCCCACCGCCGATCAGACTTTTCTGAGCGATCACTTCGAGAAAATCACACTCTATGATCTGCGGATCATCGAGGCAAAGAAAGAGCAGAGCGGCGGCAAGTGGCGCGTCACGGTTGCCTATAAAGCGCTGAAAAAATACGCCGACGGAAAAGGTAACGAAACCGACGCGGGGCCTGTCAAAGGATTTGATTTTGGACTCTGGAAAGAGAAAGAGCGCTTGAAAAGCCGCACTGTCACATCCGAGCCAGGTCGCATCGTTTTAGAGTCCGAGAGTGCCGAGCCCGATAAAGTGGAGATAGACACAAAGCATCTCTACATTGATCGAACACTCGATGACAATACAAAAAAGCTTTAAGGAGCTTAAGGAAAAAAAATATGCAAAAGATAGTTTTGTTCGCAACCGTCTTTGCTCTGCTGGCAGCAGGCGCACAAGCACAAGAGCCCAGAGAGAAGCGCTGGCGTGCCCAGATTGGGGTTGGGCTTCCCAGCACCCAGAGTGGCAAGAACTTCGTTGGGCAGAGCACCAGCAGCGGAGCCATCAGCTACGACTTGGGACGCGTCGGTGGCGGAACTTGGGGACTCTACAGCGATAGCCTCATGCGGAGCCGGGAAAATGGTAACACCACGACGAGCCAGGGAGCCAGTGGCTTTGGGGTTCAGTATCGGATGCACTCGCTATCTAACAAAGCGCTCTATTACGGCGCGGGGATCGGCGGCTATGGCCTCACAACCTCCTCAGCGGTAAAGACGGGCGATACAACTGTCACTACCACCACGGAGAAGATGACCTTTGGTGGGCGTGTCTTTCTTGGTCAGGACTTTGGCAAGCGCTACTTCGGTGAGCTAAGCTACACGCTCATGGGAAGTGCAAAGCTGGGAACCAGCTCCATCAATGCCAGCCATGCGAGCCTTGGAGTCGGAGTGCGCTTCTAGCGGCTACCGACCGTCAGCATGGCATCACAGGCTACCTGTAATGCCCAGAGGGTGGAGCGGGAGTAGCGTCGTGCAAGAGGGCTGAGAGTGCGGGTCGCCGCAATCTCGGCCCGCGCTGCCTGAAGCCCCCCCTCGACCATCACCTGCTCCCAGGGAAGCTGTGCCAAAGTCAGCGATTCTGTCTTTTCAGGATTGAGGAGATACTCTAAAATCCGGGTACCTAACAGAAAGACGGAGTCGGCGACAGGACCAAGAAACTGTGCCACAATGGCACACTCCTCCGGGGCTAAGAGATCGCTACTACGCTCTAGGTGCTGCGCCACACGCCCCAAAACAGCAAGCTGCATGACTCGCTGAGTGTTTCGCTGCATCACCAGCATCGCTCCCTCAGGAAGTGCGCTGTTTAAGATCAGAGCGCGATTCTGCCCCTCCACAAGATAGACAGCCTCAAAAAAGGCTTCGAGGGTTACCTCGGGGAGGGATTGCTTCATAAAGAGTGGAGTCCCCGCCAGTAAGGTCAGAGCTGCTCCAAGCAATCGTGTGATATTGACCTCAATCTCGTGGAGAACAGGGATCGTTTTGGTCATGGTTTGATTATGGCAAGTTGCTTTATACTCTTTAATAAAAGAAATGGCGGAGCATCAAAAATGCTCCGCCATTTTTTAAGTGTACTGCAGGTTAGCTCACGTAGACGAACTCATTGGAGCAGAGCAGTGCCTGCGTGTAGAGCTCCCAGCTATCCAGTGGCTTGCGCTCGACCATCTCCGTGTTATTTCGGATCGGGGCGAACTTGCCCACTCCCATCCCTTTCTTCTGTGGGGTCTTGGCGACAGGCTTGCGAGCAGCGCGGCCTTTACCCGTACCCGTCGCGGCGACAGTGGCTTCTGTCTCCACTCCGGCTGCCACACTTCCGATCTTTGTCAGGAAACCGAGACCCACCTGGATCTCCTCAGGCTTGGGAGAGCGCTGGTAGAGAACGAGATAGATCGCCTTGATGCGCTCCTCATCGGTCTGTGCTTTCTCCACTTCGTCGCGTCTCACCACCTGCCGGGCCACGTCCACAGCCATCGCACTATTCATAAAGAATAAAGCCTGTTGCGGCACAATGGTCGAGATACGTCCTGTGTTGGCCATGGTCGGGTCGCTCACATCGAACTGGGTCAGCAAGTCTGAGAGAAAGAGCCGATCAATGTAGCCATAGACCGAGCGGCGGTAGATGTAGGGCTCGTCGGTGATATTGACGGGCTTTCCCCCCAGCACTGGATCGAGCTTGCCGGTCAGCGCTACCATGGTGTCTCGGATAGACTCAAAGTCTAGACGGCGAAGATTGGCTCGCCAGAGCAACCGGTTGGCCGGGTCTTTCTTCTCGTAGGCAGCGTTGGTATCGGTGCTCTGCTGGTAGGTATTGCTGGTAAGCACCCACTTGTGCAGCTTCTTGAGGCTCCAGCCTGTCTCCATAAAGCGCCCCGCCAGCCAGTCGAGCAGCTCCGGGTGAGAAGGCTTCTCGCTCATATTGCCTAGGTCATCGGGGGTGCGGATAAAGCCGTCCCCAAAGTGATGCATCCAGGCACGGTTCACTAGGGTGCGAGCTGTCAGCGGATTTGAGGGCGCTGCAATGGCCCGCGCCAGCTCCAGTCGCCCCGAGCCCTCTTTGACGGGCTGCGGCGTACTTCCGGGCATGCAGAGTGCAAAGACCTGGCGGGGAACTACGTCCCCTGGCCTCTGCTTCTCACCACGGATTAGAATACGAGCGTCTTTGGGCTCCTCGATGTCCTCGACCACCATCGCATGGCCCGGTGCGCCAGGGTGCGTGAGCTGCAGGCGGTTCAGCTCATCAAACGGAAAGCGAGCCGCTGCCCGATTGTCTGCGTTGAAGCGGCTGGCCAGCTGGCGAAGGTGGGTCGCGGAGTTAAACTCCGACGCGGGTGGGAGCCCCAGAGGAAACTCAATGAGCTGCGCGGTCGCACTATCTACGCTGAGCACCTGGTTTTTCTGACGCGCCTCAATGTAGGCATCACGCTGATCGGCCACTTTGGCAAAAACCCGCCCGTAGGCTTCCGCGACATCCGCCATCGAGCGCGGCTTGAGGCTGGAAAGCTCGCGTGCAATCAGCGGGTTGATCTTCATGACGGGGATATTGGCCCCTGGTGTGCGCTGTTGCTGCTGCGCTCTCTGCTTGCCAAAGCGTCCCGCCGGAGCTGCCGGTGCGGAAGCAGTGCCCAGCATTCGTCCCATCGCGACAGCGTACTGCGAGGCAAAGCTTCCCTCGGGCATCCTCTGGAGAACATTGAAGGGACCCATCACCTCGGCAGCAGTTTTATTGGTTCGAACCGCTTGCTGGAGGATGCGAATCGTATCGCGCTCACGGATATTAGACGGGTTGATGCCGTATTTCTGCGCCAGCTCCGCGCCTTCTTTGGAGCGCGGGTTCGCCGTAGAGAGCATCAGATAGCCCGCTGCTTTTTTCTGGAACGCCTCTAGCTTCTCACCGACGTACTCGTAGTAGGCAACGCGGCCTTTGTCCAGCAGCACTTTCTCCTGCTTCTCGTAGTCGCCACGCTGTGTGGGATCGCCACTGCCAGGGATCTCGGGACCGACCTCAGGCTCGTCAATGGAGCTGAAGATGCCATAGAGCGAGTAGTAGTCTGCTGTGGGGATCGGGTCGAACTTGTGGTCATGACAGCGGGCACAGGCGACCGTAATTCCCATCGTGGCTTTCGTCACGGTGTCAATACGCTCGTCAATTAAGTCGTTCTTATCTTGAAAGCGCTTGCCCACCGTCATAAACCCCAAGGCAGCGAGCTGCGCGGGATCGTCTTTCATGGTCGGGATCTGGTCGGCGGCGATCTGTGCCATCAGAAACTCATTGTAGGGTAGGTCTTTATTGATCGCCCCAATCACCCAGTCGCGGTAGGTCCAAGCATTGGCATAGCGAAAGTCCGCAAGGCGGTTCTGTCCATTCTGCGGGTTGCCCGTCGTGTCGGAGTAGCGGGCAGTGTCGAGCCAGTGACGGCCCCAGCGCTCGCCGTAGTGTGGGTTTGCCAGGAGACTATCTACCACTTTTTCCCAGGCATTGGGGCTTTTATCGGCTAAAAATGCCCGGACTTCCTCAACCGTGGGCGGCATCCCGATCAGATCGTAGTAGGCGCGGCGGATCAGTGCCGCACGGCTTGCGGGGGCATTGGGAACCATGTTATTGGCTTCAAGCTTGGCAAGAGTAAAACTATCAATGGGGTTTTTCACCCAAGCCGCGTTCTTCACTTTTGGAATTGCAGGCTTCTCCACCGGCTGGAAGGCCCAGTGCGACTTTGCCTTGTCCGTGATCCCGGTGAGCTTGGAGGTCGTCTTGACATCAGCCGCCCCACGCGGATCGGGAGCGCCCATCTTCACCCAGGCTTCCAGTGCCGCGATATCCGTCGCCGAGAGCTTCCCCCCGGGCGGCATCGGCGCACCGGCGCTCTTGACACGCTCGATCAGCAGGCTCTTCTCTGGGCTCCCCGGCACCACAACAGGCCCACTGGAGCCACCGTGTTGCCACGACTCGCGAAAGTCCAGCGAGAGCCCGCCTCGTGAGACACCATCTACGTGACATGGCGCACACTTGCCCGTCAAAATAGGCCGGATCTTGCTCTCGAAGAACTGTATCTGCTCGGGAGTAAGGGCCTGTGGCTTGGGCGCGGGCTTCTGTGCCCCCGCCGTCAGCGCAATCCCCAGTACCGCCGCAGGGGCGGAGAGCTTAAGCCAGGATTTCATTGACGATATTCCCATAGTTGTCGGTCAAGCGAAAATCTCGCCCATTGTAGCGGTAGGTCAGCTTGGTATGATCAAAGCCCAGCACGCGAAGAATCGTCGCATGAAAGTCATGGACATGCACGGGGTTGCTGGCGATGTTCATTCCCAGTTCATCGGTCTCGCCGTAGTGCATCCCACCTTTTACGCCGCCCCCTGCCATGAACGAGCAGAAGCAGCGGGAGTGGTGATCCCGGCCCGACTGGTCGTTGATGCTGCCTGCTGTGGTCGGCGTGCGTCCAAACTCACCTCCCCAGATCACGAGTGTAGACTCTAGCAAGCCCCGCTCTTTCAAGTCCGCAATCAGCGCCGCAACGGGCTGATCCATCTCATTGGCCTTCTTGCCAATATTTTGCGCCAGTGCCTGGTGATGATCCCAGCCGCCGATGTCCACCTGCACGAAGCGCACGCCGCGCTCGACTAAGCGCCGGGCGCAGAGAAGCTTGCCACCAAAGTCCGACGAGCCGTACTTCGCACGGACAGCGGCAGGCTCTTTAGAGATATCAAAGGCATCGGTCGCGGCGGTCTGCATCTTAAAGGCCAGCTCGAAGGAGTCAATACGCGCTTCGAGCTGCTCATCGTGCTGAAACTTAGCGCTGTGGTTGCCATTGAGCTGCCGGGCCAGATCCAGCTGCGCCCGCTGCGCCGACGACGAGCTGAACTCGTTCTTGAGATTGAGTAGGACTTTATCTACAGGTTTACCAGGCGCAAAGTCCGCGCGGGTTCCCTGAAACGGGCTGGGGAGAAACGCCGACTGCCGCCACTCGGGGCTACCACCCAGGGTCACAAAACCGGGTAGGTCTTGGTTGTCAGTGCCTAGGCCGTAGAGCACCCAGCTCCCGAGGCTTGGCTTCACCAGCTGCGCAGAGCCTGTGTTCATCATCTTGGCTGCCACGGGATGCGCTGGTATATCGGTCTTCATGGAGCGAATCACGCACAAGTCATCGGCGAGCTTCTGCAAGTTGGGGAAGACATCACTGATCTCTAGCCCGCTCTGGCCACACTTAGTGAACTTGAAGGGCGAGGGGAAGATCACGCCGCTGGCCCCTGAGACACTCTGGCCACGGAACTTTTCCATACCGGGCTTGGGATCAAACGTGTCTAGGTGTGAGGGTGCCCCGGAGGCGAAGATATGAATAACATGCTTGGCCTTCGCAGGCAGCGGGGCTTTCTTGGCTGCCGTGATCGCGTTTCCGTTGCCTTCCGCTTTGGCTTCCGCCGCAAACATCGCAGAGAGCGCGAGCCCTCCAATTCCCAGTCCCGTTCGGCTTAAAAACTCACGGCGCGAGGTAACAACCTCACGACCGGAACACAGCGCTACATCTCTTGAGTGGCTCATAACGTCTTTCCTTACCCTCCATCTTCGGTAGTCTGGGGGTTAAGACGTATAAACAGATTCTCAGGTTCAGGTGCAATTTTCCACTACTGCGACGCGGGTTGAATGGGCTGCCCCGCGGGCTGGATGGTGGAGGTGCCGTAGGCATTGATCTGGTTTCCCTGACCTAGCACACGATCCTGAGCCAGCTCAGATTCTTTGGACTTGGGAAAGCTTACCCACTTCGGGTCACCGTCTGAGATATAGCGTTCCCCCCCTGGTGCCATTAGTTTATCCACCCAGAACCGAACTCCATTAAGCCCATCAATCGAGTTGATTCTCTCTAGTCGAAGGTTATTAAATTTTTTGGAGGCCGGTGAGGGAATGGGGCGCCATGCGGCATCAAAAGCGGCCTGATACTCATAACGATGCCCTTTATCCTCCCCTTTGATCAAAAGCGGCCAGAGAGTCTTGTCCTTAGGAAACTTTCCCATGGGAAGTGCTATCGTCTCTATCTTGACTTTAGGGTTGAGGCTTGTAATAAGCTTATCGGCTCCTCCTACCTCCTGCTGCACTTGCGCCGCTGTGTAGTTGGCAAAGCTCTTGTGCACGATCGAGTGGTTCGCAATCTCACACCCACTTTTCAAGAGATAGTCAATCTTGTCCTTACCCAAACCTGTTTGCCCAAAAGATTCATTGGTTGCTTTTGACTTGGGGAGAATAAAGAACGTCGCACGCACTTTCCAATCCGGGTGTGCTTTCACAAAGCGCTCGATGATGCCCAGTCCACAGTTCGGGTCTACCTGAGGGCCTTGATCTGTGGTGAGCAAGTTAAACTGCGTCCGGCGGGCATCATCGAAGGTAATGGCAACAGGCGTTCGACCGAGCGGCACATCTAAGCGATTGGCCACAATATCGGCGGCATTGACCAGATAGAACCCCTTGTCGTAGAGAAGCTGAAGGTCTTTCTCAAACGAGGCAACCGACCGATCCAGCGGCGTATTTTTCCCGCTCTTGCCAATGTCATGGTACATGATCACCGGGATCCGCCCCAGCTCATCGGGTCGTATTTTATCAGGATCAAACTTAGGAGGTTGTGGAGCGGGGGTGGGTGCAGGAGTTGTCGAAGAAACGGTCGTTCCTGGCTTAATACAACCGGGCAAAAAAATTAGGATACAAGACAAGGCACAAGGGGTAATTCTCACAAAGCCATTATATCGCCTGATTTCATCGTAAGATCTCCCTCCTGAACGTTGATTCTTAAGTAGCTGTCCATGAGGCCGCAGACATGGATAAGGAGAAACTTTCATGCAAACCCCAAAGGGAACCGTTTTTTTTCAGGTCAGTGGCATGGTACTGATCTTGATCGCGACAACCCTCTATCAAAAGGGCCTGCCGCAAGAACCCAAGCTGAGTGCACTGGCCACCCAACGGAGCGATTATGAGCGCTATGAAGAGGGTGGCTATCCGGGAGAAGATGCTGTCGAGCGGAACCAGCGCCTTCAAATCGCGGAGCTTCTTCAGCGCTTTACACTACGTAGATCCCGTATCTTTCCTAGCGGAGCTCATAGAACCGAGTGGCATTCTCGTAAAAGAGCTTGCGCTGGTCGGTTTCAGAACGGGTGGCGACAAGGGCTTTGAGGGTGGTGATCCACTCTTTCAGGCTGGCTCGCAGTGTGCAGACAGGCCAGTCACTGGCAAAGATCACGCGCTCGGGGCCAAAGGTATCGAGGGTCTGGTTGATACAGGGCGCAAGCTGCTCGATGGCAGGTACTCCGGGCTTGGTTCCCGCGATAATACCGGAGATCTTGACGATGGTATTGGGACAGGCAGCGACCTGCTCTAGCCCGCGCTTCCATGCCCCCAGCTGCGCAGGTGTCCCGGTGACGGGCGCATTGCCGCAGTGATCCAGCACAAAGCGCGTCTCCGGACATTTTTTTGCCAGTGAGGCTCCATCGGCAAGCTCCCCAGAGCGCAGACAAAGATCAAAGCATAGCCCGCGCTTGCCAAGCTCCTGAGCCCCTGCCACGAACTCGGGCTTCAGGCAGTAGCCCTGTGGGAGCCCCCCATGGAGCACTTGCCGGACGCCTTTGAGATGCGGGCTGGAGATCTTGTCCAGATACGCCTTAAACTCTCGCGCCGCCGGATCGCCGCCCACAACCGCACCCACCATCGGGTTCTGGGGATCGTCACAGAGGCTGTACACATACTGCGCCTCTGCCTCGCGTTGATCCAAGCGCACATCCACCTCCATGTAGATCGTCGCCGAGATTCCCAGTCCCACCGTGTCCTGAGCATAGGTCTCGGGAGTATGGCTCTTACTCAGCGGCTCCGTGGCCTCTTTGAGCCAGGGAAGATCAAACCGATTTCGATCCCAAAGATGCTGATGTGTATCTATAATTCGCATTAGCGCTTGAGTTCCTTGATCACACGGCCCTCATCGGTGGGGCCAATCAGGCGATTTCCAAGGCCCTGGTAGTCGTAGTGGAGCTTGTAGGGATCAAGGCCAACTCGGTCAAGAATCGTGGCTTGGAGATCGCGAATGGTCATTTTATTCTCGACGATCTTGTAGCCAAGCTCATCGGTCTTGCCGTAGGCTCCGGGCTTGGTGCCACCGCCTGCCATCCAGATCGTGAAGGCGTGGGGATGGTGGTCGCGGCCTAGAAATTTACTACCGCCACGCGCCTCGTTCATGGGGGTTCGGCCAAACTCGCCGCCCCAGACCACTAAGACATCATCGAGCATCCCACGCTGCTTGAGGTCTTTGATGAGTGCCGCGCAGGCTTTGTCAGTCTCTCGGCACTTGGCGGGAAGTGCAGTCACTAAGTCGTCGCCCGAGCCGGTGCCGTGAATGTCCCAGCCCCAGTCATAGAGCTGGACGAAGCGGACGCCTTTTTCCACAAGTCTTCGCGCTAAAAGACAGTTATTGGCAAAACTTGCCTCGCCGGGCTTAGCCCCGTAGAGGTCCAGGGTCGCCTGGGACTCTTTCTTGATATCCGTTAGCTCCGGCACCGAGAGCTGCATCCGGTAGGCAAGCTCGTACTGCGCGATGCGTGTCACGGTCTCCGGATCGCCCAGTGCCGCTGCCTCCTGCCGGTTGAGTTTTTCCAGTGCATCCAGGCTCCGCCGCCGCGTCTGGCGGTCTATTCCCGGCGGATCAGACAGATAAAGAATCGGGTCACCTGCTGAGCGACACTGAACGCCTTGATGAATGCTGGGCAGAAACCCACTCGACCAGAGACTCTTGCCCCCCGTCGGGTCGGTGCCACCAGAGAGCAACACCACAAAGCCGGGCAGGTCTTTATTTGCCGTCCCAATCCCATAGGTCATCCACGAGCCCATCGCCGCACCGCCAGGGAAGGCGTTGCCGGTATAGAGAAATAGCTCAGCGGGGGCGTGGTTGAACTGCTCCGTAGACATGGAATGAATGATCGCCAGCTCATCGGCGATACTGGATGTGTGTGGCAGGAGATCACACATCCATGCACCACTCTGGCCGTACTGCTTGAACTTGTGTGGCGAGCCGAGTAGCTTTGGCTTGCCCTGGATAAAGGCGAAGCGCTCGCCTTTCAAATACGAATCCGGGCAGTCCTGCATGTGCAGCTCGTTGAGCTTGGGTTTGTAGTCGAGCAAGTCCAGCGACGGTGGCGCGCCAGACATGTGCAGGTAGATCACCGCCTTGGCTTTCGCCCCCCCCCGGCTGCTCGCACCACTCGCATCCCCCCTCCCTTTTGCAAAGGAGGGTTCTGGGTGGGTTGCGGCCAGCGCCAGTGCGCCCAGACCAAGGCCCGTCTTGCCAAAAAACGTTCGCCGCGACATCGCACGGGCTTGCATTAGTTCAAGTTCAGTCATGGCTCTATCCTTAGCTCCGAGCCTTCCTCAAAGCGAATCCCAAGATACTGTCCTGCGAGTAGTGCTCGCCCAATCAGAGGACGTTTTCCCATCGCGATCACCTCCACACGTCGTAGCTCTCCTTGCCAGCGAACAGTTACTTGGTAGACACTGACCATAATGTCGGAGTCGTTTGCCAGATTCGCAGGCATTCGGTAGAAAAATGGTAGGTTCATTGCCTCAACAGCAGAGACAGGCAACGTGAGATAACCCGCAAAACCAGTGTCAATCACAAACTCCAGCTCGAAAGCGGGCATTTCGGGAAGCTGAAAAGGCACAGCAATAACGGGATACCCCTGAGAGATTTGTCCTATCATCATGCCTTTGTCTGAGTTAAAACTCCCCCAAAAGAATAAACTGCATTGTAGCCGATCCGCAAACAAAGCATAGAAGCATCAGGGTGCCGCTCACGGAGTCGCTCACCCGCAACAAGCCCCTCGTCC
The DNA here is from genome assembly GCA_026392155.1 of Armatimonadota bacterium. Classification (GTDB taxonomy): domain Bacteria; phylum Armatimonadota; class Armatimonadia; order Armatimonadales; family Armatimonadaceae; genus Armatimonas. The sequence continues at coordinate 41,285 of JAPLCP010000136.1, forward strand.
GCGACTTCAAAATCACCGGACTCTACATCAATGGCAATCACTTTACCCTGGTTTTCTTCAACATCAACTTTAGAGGCGATCTGTTCCTGGTAGAGCTGCATGCCTCTGCGGTCAATTTCTTCAACTGCTAACATGATTATTATCCTTTCGTCAGCACGCCGTCTAGGTTGAGCAGGACATTGGCGACCACTGTCCACGCGGCCAGCTCTGCATCCTCAGTCCCCGTGAGCTTTTTCGCCTCCATCAAATTTGCGGTGTAGTGCACTTTCTCGCTCTCAAACAGTGCGACGAGCGGTGGGATTTGGCTGTCCAGTGCAGGGCGACAGAGAGCGAGGCGCAGGCCGTGGCGGGCTTTCTCAGCGGGCGTTTTCCCTTCCAGACGTTTGGCCAAGCCGACCGCCATCTCCAAGTAGGCAGGATCGTTGAGCGTGACGAGCGCTTGGAGGGGCGTGTTGGTGGGGATACGACGAACCGTGCAGAACTCGCGGCTGGGGGCATCGAAGGTCTGCATACTCGGATACGGAACCGTGCGCCGCCAGAAGGTGTAGAGGCCACGCCGGTAGCGATCTTCACCCGTGCTAGTGGGGTACGAGCGCTCGCCGTTAAACGCCGCTTTCCAGAGCCCATCGGGCTGGGGCGGATAGACGCTGGGGCCGCCGAGCTTGGGCGAGAGCAGGCCACTGACCAAGAGCGCCTGGTCGCGGATTCCTTCGGCATCCAAACGGCGGCGGGGGTAGCGCGAGAGCAGGCGCACCTTTGGGTCACGAGCGAGCTTTTCAGGGGTCACTTTGCTACTCTGCCGGTAGGTACGGCTCATCGCAATGCTCTTGAGAAAGCGCTTGACATTCCAGTCGCGCTGAAAGTCTAGTGCCAGATAGTCGAGAAGCTCGGGATGCGTGGGAGACGCGCCCTGCGTCCCGAAGTCCTCCTCTGTCTCCACAAGCCCTGTTCCAAAGAGCTGCGCCCAGAAACGGTTCACCTGGACACGCGCGGTTAGTGGGTTCTCCCGTGCAACGAGCCACTTGGCCAGCTCTAAGCGGTTGGTGAGCGGCTTTTTCGTAAAGGCGGCGGGGCCTGCGGGCGTGACGACTTCTTCGGGAGTTAGGAAGTTCGCCAGAGTGAGTGAGCGTGTCACACGGCGCTTGACCTCGGGGAGCTCACGCATCACGGGCAGTGGGATCGGCTTGAGAGCGGCTAGCTCAGACTGCTTCTGGGCAATTCTTTGGGCCGTGGGCGAGTCAGTGAGCAAGGCCGTTTTTACCGCGGTAATCGCGCCGGGAATCCCCTGCTCCGCTACTACTTTCCGGCTTTCGTCGTAGAGCGTGATGCGAACATGGGCGAGCATGCCGGAGTGGGCATCGGTGCGCGGCCAGATGGCGATACTCTGGAGTGGATAGGTTGCGCCTAGGTCTACTTCCCACCAGGGGTCTTTCTCCTGCTTCGTGTGCGTGACGGTGTTATCGGGGAACTTACCGCTCGTGTTACCATCAATGGCCCGCGCCGCCTCGCCGCTAAAGTCCGTGCTGGACTGGCTCGCCTTCCCCTTGCGTGCCACATTCTCGCTACCGCTCAGCGCCTGCACCTCGGCAAGCATGAGAAATGCCGTGCCTGGAAGTGTCACACGCACAAAACGCGCACTCGGCGCCTTACCTGCGGGCTCGGCAGCACGCTGCGTCTCCAGCTCCGCTAGCTCTTTTTCGAGGGCTTGCTTTTTCGTGCGTTGCGCCGCGGTCAGCACCGGCATGGTGGGGAACTCATCGCCTCGATCACTGTCCTCAGTCTGATTGAAGATCGCCATGGTTCGATAGAAATCAGTCTTAGAGATCGGATCGAACTTATGCGTATGGCACTGGGCGCACTGGTAGGTCAGCCCCATCCACGCCTGCATGGTGACAACGGTTCGGTCTTTGACAGCGGCAGTGCGAAACTCTTCATCACTCGTGCCTCCCTCGGTGTTGGTCATGGTATTGCGGTGAAAGGCTGTCGCAATCTTCTGATCCTCAGTGGCGTTGGGCAATAAGTCCCCCGCAAGCAGCTCCTGCGTGAACTCATCAAAAGGCTTGTTGGCATTAAACGCAGCGATCAGCCAGTCGCGCCAGGGCCAGAGATTGGGCCTGAGCGGGTCGGAGCCATAACCCGCTGAGTCGGCGTAGCGCCCCAAGTCCAGCCAGAGACGCGCCCACTTCTCTCCAAAGTGCGGCGAGGCGAGCTGGGAGTCCACAAATTTCTCGTAGGCATTGGGCGCTTTGTCGCTCACAAATGCCTCGGCATCTTTGAGGCTTGGCGGCAGTCCTGTCAGGTCCAGCGCCACCCGCCGCGCCAGAGTCCACCGATCCGCCTCTGGGGAAAGAGCAAGCTTCTCTTTCGCCAGCCGAGCCATCACAAGCGTATCTATTCCCCCGCGAGCGGGGGCTAGGGGGCGATTAAATGCCCAGTGCCCTTCGTACTTTGCGCCCTGCCCAATCCAGCGCCGTAGCGTGTTAATCTGCGGCTCCGTCAAGCGATGTCCCGTCTCTTGGGGTGGCATCTTAAGCGCATCGCCCACGGGCAGGGTGACGCGAGCAATGAGCTTGCTGGCTAGAATATCGCCGGGGATCACGGCACGGTTGGGCTCATCCAGGCGCAGGTTTGCGGAGCGGCTCTGCTCATCGGCTCCATGGCAGCGCAGACAGTTGGCAGCCAAGAGAGGACGAACATCCCGGCGGTAGTCCACCGGCTCGGGGGCGGCAAAGGCCACGGCCCATAAGCCCACGCTGGTCAGTAACGAAAACGAGAGCAATTGGTGCTTCATCTTAACTTTCGATTTTACGTAAAAAAACAAGCCATGTCCAGCGGCACACCCCACGTGAACTTAAAAGATCCTGCTAGATCGCTGCGGAGATAGCCTCTTGTACCACGCTGGCGGAGCGCTCCAGCAAAATAGAGCCCGCGCCATGAGGGACAAGCAGACGTGTGCGGGAGCCGAAGTCACCCAAGTAGAGCCAGGCAACGTGCTGGTTACTGTGGCGCTCCAGAGCCCCCCGCGAAAATGCGCCCACAGGACGCATGTCCTGGGTCGTGGTGTCACAGACAACTGCGAGAGGACAGAGTGGCCCCACTTTGCCCACTAGCTCCTCGCTTTTTGGGCACCAGAGCAGAGGAGAAGTACTCTGACGGGGCCAGAGCTCACGGGCTGCCTGAAAGAGGACTTCGTCCCCCACGATCACCACAGGCCGATTGCGAGCATGCTCGTCTGTCTTAAGTTTTGTGAGCGCACTGGCCAGCTTTTCTTGCGAAGATAGAAACAAGCTATCGCGTAGCTCGTAGGTGTTTCCCACGGCTCGCAACGCATAGATCAACACCGTGACACGCTCTGTCTTGGGGTCAGAGCGGAGGCTGCGCAAAAGCTGAAACGCATCGAAAGTCGCCGTTAGTGGCGGTAGTAAGAGAGCATCGGGGTGCAGACCACGCGCCCTTCGTAGCGCTTCATCAGGGACAGCTGCGGCGCTGACAATCATGCCCTGGTTGGAGAACGTATGATTGAGACGGTGAAGAACCGGGGTCTGGTCGTGCACGAGGAGCAAGAGGCGGCGGGGAGCAGGAGGAGGCATCAGCACATCAGGAGCCTCTTGCTCGGGTTCTGCACTTGCCAGAGGAAGAGTGAAGGCAAACGTGCTCCCGATCCCCGGCGTGCTCTCCACCCAGATCATCCCCCCCAGAGCCTCCACAATGGTCTTGGAAATCGCAAGCCCCAGACCGGTTCCTCCGACACTGCGGGTTGTCGAGTTGTCCGCGCGGAAGAACTTATCAAAGAGCCGAGTGCGATCGTCTGCCGTGATTCCAATTCCCGTATCCGCAACCCGCACCGTGAGCTGGGTATCATCTGCGGCGAGGCGTACGATCACTTTCCCCCCTGGCGGGGTGTACTTTAGCGCATTAGAGATCAGGTTCATCAGCACTTGCGCGATCCGGTCGCTGTCTCCCCGAATCAAGGGGATACTCTCGGGCATATTCAGGGTCAAGCTCAGCCCACGCGTGCGCGCTTGCTCCTCCATAGTACGCACCACTTGACGCGCCAAAGCGCTACAGTCAAGCGGCTTGTGCTCCATCTGAAGCCCGGCAGACTCCAGCTTGGAGAGATCCAGCATCTCCGTGATCAGCCCCGTGAGGCGCAGCACGCTGGTCTGGGTTAGAGCCAAAAACTCGCGCTGGTTCTCGGTGAGAGGGCCGGGTTTCTCGGAGAGCAAGAGTGCAACATTACCATTGATGGCCGTCAGCGGGGTGCGTAGCTCGTGCGAGACCGTCGAGGCAAACTCACTCTTGAGCCGATCTGCCTCGGTCTCGCGCGTGACATCACGCAAGATCACGATCCGCCCAATCAGTGTCCCCTCGGTGCGAACCGGCGACGAATAAAAGCGCAGAACCCGAGGGAGAGGACGTGCCAGAGCGAATGTCTCATCCGTCACGCGCTCCGTGTCACGCAAGACTTCCCGCAGGCGCAGCCGGGCAGGTTCCTGATCGGATCCCTTAAAGAGCGAGAGGAGCCGTGGGCCGATCCGCGCAAAGCTATGGTCTTGCAAGTCCGCCGACTCCAACCCAAAGAACGCAGCAAAGCGTGGGTTTGCCAGTAAAAAGCGCCCCTCTTGGCTGAGTAGCGCCACGCCGTCGTTGGTGGCATCTAGCACGGACTCTAGCCGTCGCCCGGTGACGGCAAGTGCCTCACTCCGGGCCTCCAGTGCACTCTCTCGCTCCGCGACGGTCTCGGCCATGCGCCGCAGTGCCTGCCACAGCTCCCCCACCTCATCGTCGCGCCCGCTCTCATCAGGTAGCTCCGCAGGCGTGATCTCTTTGCGTTCCAGCCGCTCTACCGCCGAGACCAGTGCCTCCAACGGCTCGGTGATCGAGCGGGCAATGGAGCGCCCAATCATCAGCGCACTGACTAAGGCTCCCAGCGGGAAGATAATGATGGCAGCGATACGCAAAGAGTCCGCTGTCAGGTAGAGAGGCTCGTAGCGATCACGGGCCTGGGCGGTCTGGTTGATCAGCCGCACCAGCGCGGCTTCAATGGGCTCAAACGCCGCCGTAGCACGGCTCCCCTTACGATCCCATACCTGAAACTGGGCGTGTACCACGCGAAACTCTTTCTCCAGCGCGGGAGCAGGATGGTCTTCAAACCAAGACATGATCTCCTGATAGCGATCCCGGTAGATACTCCGTGCCTGGTTCTGTGCACTCCGAAAGGCGGGGTCTCTGAAGCGCTTGAGGTTCGCCTCCGCCTCAGCGACATCCATCGCCGCATGGGCCAGCACTTCCATACGACTGGCCAGCTCCTTGCGCGCCGCAAACTCGCCCCGATAGCGCCCTGCAAAGCCCCAGAGCAGCACCGGAATGAGCAGTCCTGCCACCAATAAAACAATCAGCGGCAGGACATAGCTTAAGAAGATCTGGCGCGCAATACCCCGAGGCATCATGGCTAGAGGAGATTCTCCAGCCCGTAAACCAGTCCTGTCATGCTCGCCGACTTTCGGATGGCCAGCACAACGCCGGGCATGAAGCTGGTGCGATCCAGTGAGTCGTGGCGGATTGAGAGGCGCTGGCCCTGCGCCCCAAAGATCACCTCCTGGCTGGCCACAAAGCCGGGCAGGCGCACCGAGTGCACGGGAATCTCGTCTACATCGGCTCCGGTGGCCCCCGCGTGGCTCTCGAAAGCATTCTCTGGCTTGGCGGTCGGGACTCCTGTGCGGGCCTCAGCGATCATCTGGGCAGTCTTGACGGCAGTTCCTGAGGGAGCATCCACTTTCTGCTCGTGGTGCATCTCGATAATCTCCACATCGGGCAGATATTTTGCCGCTTGCGCCGAGAACTGCATCATGAGAATCGCGCCGATGGCAAAGTTGGGCGCGATCAAGCACGCCGTGTTGTGTGTCTCGCAGAGCTGGCGCAGCTCGTCTAAGTCCGCAGGCGAGAGGCCCGTGGTTCCCACGATCGGGATGACGTTACTCTCCAGTGCCGTGCGGATATTGCTCATCGCCGACGACGGCACGGTGAAGTCCACCATCACCTGCGGCTGGCTGGCTTTTAGAACCGCGCCCATGTCATCGCCGAACTCAATCTGCGCAACCACTTCCATCCCGTCGGCGGCAGTCACCGCACGCACCACTTCACTTCCCATCCGGCCTAGTGCCCCGGAAACAGCAACTCTAATCATGCGGGTAGTGTACCAGAAGCGCTAGGCTTCCCCTCCCCCTTCCTCCCACCCGCAGAGCTTGTTATTGGGAGGAAGGGGGCCGGGGGGGTAGGAGGGAAAACCGGGGTAGGAGGGAAAACCGGGGTAGGAGGGCTACTCTTCTATCTCCGCGAGCGCTTCTTTGTCGGCTTCTTCAAACGGCCCGATGGCGGCGATAGTGAGCTTTGCAGCATCGTCGGGCAAGATGGCCTCAGCGATCGCGTGGACATCGGCGATCGTCACGGCGTCAATCTTGGCCAACGCCTCGGCCAGGAGTGGGACGCGGTTGTAGTAAAGCTCGGACTTGCCCAGGCGGGTCATGCGGCTGCTCATGGACTCTTGGGCCATGATGAGTGCACCACGGAACTGGTTCTTCGAGCGCTGAAGCTCGGCCTCACTGACACCCTCTTTGCGGACTTTGGCAAACTCCGCACGTACCAAGTCCAGACACTCCTCAAAGTTCTCCGGCGACGTCCCCCCGTAGGCCGCAAAGTAGCCGCCCTCACGGTGGGTGGCGGCGTACGAGCCGACGGAGTAGGCCAGACCACGCTTCTCGCGAATCTCCTGAAAGAGCCGTGCGCCCATCGAGCCACCTAGGATGCTGTCCAAGATCGCCAGCGGGTACTTTTCTTCATCGTTCTGGCCGTAGCCTCCCACACCGACGCAGAAGTTCACCTGCTCGGTCGGGCGGCTGTAGAGAAGATGGCCTGGAGCGGCGATCGGGCGTGTTAGGGGGGCATTGGGCTCGCCTGCGGGAAGGCTGCCCAGCATCTGCTCCGCGAGCGCGACCACAGCAGCGTGCTCCAAGTTCCCTGCCGCCGCCACGACGAGGCTCTGCGGGCCGTAGCGCCGTGCGACATAGCCACGCAGGTCGTCGGGGGTGAAGGCGGAGACCGTCTCCACACTCCCGATCACCGGCAGGCCCAGCACATGGTCCGGGTAGATCGTCTCCCCAAAAAGATCATGCACCATGTCCTCGGGGTCATCATCGCGCCGCTTGATCTCCTCCAGCACCACCTTGCGCTCTTTTGCCGTTTCTTCCGGGTCAAAGAGTGAGCCGGTGAGCATGTCCGTCAAAATGTCGAGACCAACGGGCAGGTGCTCCGAGAGGACGCGGGCGTAGTAGCACGTGAACTCTTTATCCGTAAACGCATTGAGATAGCCGCCCAGCGCGTCCATCTCATCGGCGATTTGTTTCGCACTCGGGCGGCGCTCGGTGCCCTTAAAGAACATGTGCTCTAAAAAGTGCGAGATGCCCCGCAGGCGCGGCTCCTCATCACGCGAGCCCGCACTCGCCCAGAGGCCGACGGAGACCGACTGAACCGTCGGAATGCTTTCCGTAACAACGCGAACCCCATTGGACAGAACTGTCCGAGAGACATTTTCAACCATGTGCCCAGTGTACCGTTTTTTCTCACTGAGAAGCTTACGGGTTTATTCTAAAACACTTGCCAGTTTGCTTTAGGAAAGATACATTCTCACAAGAACTATGAACCATAATTCCGCAGGATGTTTAGGAGCACTGGGCCTGCTGGCACTGGCTGTCTTTTGCCCAACCTGCCGTCGCGTGCCCATTGAGACGTACTTAAAAGGCAAAGCGGAGGCGGCCTTGACGCGCGATGGGCTCATTGGACAGCCTGGCAAGACAGACTGGAGTGTCGGGGTGGACGGGCTTGATGTCAACCTCTTTGGCCCCACCGACACCGCAACCCGCGCTAAGTCCATCGTCCAGAACGAGCTGTCGGCGCGTGTGCCCTGGTTCTTCGATGTCAATCTTTTGGGTCAGAGCGGCGCAACACCCGTGACCTCGCCAGAGCCTAGCGCTTCGCCCCGTCCATCCCCCGCCGTTGCAGCCTCTGCCTCGCCCGAGCCCAGCGCTTCGCCCGAGCCCAGCGCTTCGCCCGAGCCCAGCGCTTCGCCGAAGCCTGCGGCAGTCGTGGCCACGGGGAATACAACCGGACTGGTTCAGGTACTCAGCTACGAGGGCATTCACTACGTCCGTGGGGTCTACCCCGACGATGCCAGCCGTCAGGCGGCAGTGCGAGCTGTTCAGGCAGCCTTTGGGGGGACGGTCAAAGACGAGACCACTCTGAGCGGCAGCGGCGGCGAGTTCGGCTGGCCTGAGCAACCTCTTAAGACTCTCGCAGCTTTGAAGCGTGTTCGTAACCTAGAGCTTTCCGCGGGCGGTGATGTGGTCACTCTGGCAGGTCTGGTCAGCTCGGATGCGGAGCGCCAGAAGCTGGGAGCGACGATTAAAGCCACGCTTCCATCGGGGGTGACTCTGGAAAATCAGCTCACTCTTGCCGGGGAGCCACGCCTTGTGCCAGAGCCTTCCAGCGCGTCTGCCCTCTCCGAGACAGAGCGCCAGAAAGCGCAAGCGCAGCTCAATGCCGTGGTGGCTTCTGGGGAGGTTCTCTTTGCCACCGCAAGCTCCCGTATCAAGCCCGAGGCCTATCCCTATCTCAATCAGATCACTGAGGCACTCAAAGCGCAGGCGGGGGCGACGGTCGTTGTCGGAGGCCACACCGATGGCGAGGGGGACTCTGCGCCTAACCGCCTCCTAAGCCAGAAGCGCGCTGACTCCGTCCGTGCCTATCTTGTCTCCCGTGGAATCCCCTGCATTCATCTCTTTGCAAGAGGCTACGGCTCCTCACAACCTATCGCTTCTAACGCCACCGAAGAAGGCCGACGACGTAACCGGCGCACGGGCTTTACGGTACGCTAACGAAGGAATCGCTATGCTCCATTTCCTCTCTTTTATCTGGATATATCTCCTCCTCGCCGCCGTCACGGGGTACTTGCTGGCCCTTGGGTGGCTAGGGCGCAACCGCTCCTCAGTGATAAAACCCGAGCAGGATACCAAGCTACAAAAAGACTTGGACAACACCAAGCGCAGCTTGCTAGAGCGTGACAAGCAGCTCGAAACACTCAAGCAAGAGCGCGACCAGCAGCTCGAAGCCCTGAAAGCCGAGCTCTCGACAGCCAAGACCGACCGGGATCGGGTTCGCGCCGAAGCTATTCCGCTCAACGCCCGCCTTGACGAGCTAACCCTCAACCTGGAAAGATCCGAGAAACTCCGTGTCGCTGCGGAAGGCAAGGTTCAGACTGTCGAGACAAAGACCAAGCTCACCGAGACAGGCCCCAAAACACTTGGGGCGCTTGAGGCAATCGCCGGAGAGCGCGACCAGCTAAAAGAGGCCCTCGCCAAAGCGCAAGACCAGCTTGCCGCTCACACCCAGGCGCTGACCCAAGCTAACACCAATATCCAGACCGCTAACGCGACCATTCAGACCGCGCAGGCCCAGCTCAATGCCCAAGAAACCCGCCTTCAGCAGCAAGCTGCAGAGCTGACACGCCTTCAGACTGCCCACACGGCGACTACAGCGACCATAACTACAACTATAGCATCAGGACTCGCGATTGCCGCCGTGGAACAAAATCGCGAAGATGATCTCAAGGAGATCATCGGAGTCGGGCCGTTTATTGAGTCCAAGCTCAATACCCTGGGAATCCACACCTTCAAGCAGATCGCCCTTCTTTCGCCGGAGATGCTGGAGCAAGTCGCGGAGCATATCGAGCACTTCCAGGGCCGCATTGGCCGGGAGAACTGGACGGAGCAGTGCAAGGCACTTCACTTCGATAAATACGGCGAGAAAATCTAGAAAACCCACTCTGAAAGCCGGGAAGTTATCCCGGCTTTTTCTTTTTCCAAATTTAACAAACATTGGCTTGCTTTTCAAAAAAATGCTGAGTGTTTCAGAGATAGGGCAGGGCCTGGTTGACCTCTGCCGCGAAGGCAAGTTTGACGAAGCAATGGCGGCGTACTACGCCGAGGGAATCGTCAGTGTGGAAGGCGACGGCTCCGAAGAGTGCTCTTGTGAGGACAATCACAGAGCACTTCTACCAGTGCAACGCTGTCTCCATTCTCTAAAAAAATCGCTTCATCGGTGATTGAGCGCTTCTCTCAACCAGAATTGCTTTGTTGGGCGAGGCAGGTAGAGGCACTTTCCGTGCCGAATCTCTCACTATGAACCGACGCGTGTTTCTCGCTTCCAGCTTTGCCCTCGTGGCCACTCCCACTCTTGCTCAAGAGAAAGAGAAAAAAGAGCAACTAGAGAAGAAAGCGCCTAAGGCCATGCCAATGCCGCCGGAGGTGCTGGTTGCCACCGACTTCCAGACGCCGCCGCTAGCGGCGCGGCCTCATACCTGGTGGCACTGGATGAACGGCAATATCTCGGAGGAGGGAATCACGGCGGACTTGGAGGCGATGGCGCAGGCGGGAATTGGCGGAGCGCAGATCTTTAATGTCGATCAGGGAATTCCGCTGGGGAAAGTGCTCTACATGACCCCCGAGTGGCGACAGGCGATGGTGCACGCCGCCAAAGAGGCCAAGCGCCTTGGGCTGGAGCTGTGCTTTCACAACTGTGCGGGCTGGTCGAGCTCGGGCGGCCCCTGGATCACGCCCGAGTTTGCGATGCAGGTACTTACTTGGTCAGAGACTGCGGTTACGGGTGGGAGCAAGCTGACGCTGACCCTAAAAGAGCCGACGAAGCGGGAAAAGTACTACAACGATATCGCGGTGCTGGCGGTGAAACTTCCGGCAGGGGGCGACATGGCACGCCTAGAGAATATCCGCGCCAAGGCCCTCTTTGACCGAGGCGGCGATGGGCTTGGGCTGAATGTGAAGGGTGTGGCGAGCGAGGGAGCCGCCACCGAGGGTGCGATTCCCGGGGACAATGTCACCGTCTTGCAGTGCACCGCCGACGGCAAGCTGACCTGGGATGCCCCCGCAGGCGAGTGGCTGCTGCTGCGCATGGGCCACACTCCCACCGGCGCAATAAACTCCCCCGCGCCTGAGGCAGGTCGTGGCCTGGAGTGCGACAAGCTCAGCCGCGAGGCCATCGAGCTGCACTGGGAGAAAGGGGTCGCGCCGGTACTTGCCGACATGGGGCCGGAGCTGGTGGGCAAGTCGTTTAACAATGCGCTGATTGACTCCTACGAGATGGGAAGCCAGAACTGGACCCCGAAGCTACGTCGCGCCTTTATCGCTCAGCACCGCTACGATCCCCTGCCGTGGATGCCCGTGGTAACTGGGCGCGTGATCGGGAGCCCGGAGCAGTCCGAGCGCTTCTTGTGGGACTGGCGCCGCACGATCGCGGATCTCTTTAGCGAAAACTACGCGGGGCGCTTTAAAGAGCTCTGTCACGAGAGCAAGATGCAGTTTTCTATTGAGCCCTACGGCAACGGCCCGTTTGACAATCTGCAAGTTGGCATGCAGGGCGATATTCTCATGGGCGAGTTCTGGGTGCCGGGGGGAAGCGCAGGCGAGACGGTAAAAGTGGCGGCGAGCTGTGCGCACGTGATGGGTCGCAAGATTGTCGGGGCGGAGTCGTTTACGGCGGGCGAGTTTGAGGGGCGCTGGCAGTTCGAGCCCTATGGGATCAAGGCACTGGGCGACCGAATGTTTAGCCAAGGCGTCAATCGCTATATCTTCCACCGCTACGCCCACCAGCCCTGGCTAGACCTCAAGCCAGGCATGACCATGGGGCCGTGGGGCTCACATTTAGAGCGTACCCAGACCTGGTGGAAGCAAGCCACGACCTGGCTGACCTATGTCGCGCGCTGCCAGCACTTGCTTCAGTCAGGGCGCTTTGTGGCCGACGTTCTGACGTTCTGCGGCGATGATGCCCCCAATGATCTTTACCGCCCGAGCCTGCCGCCCGGCTACGACTACGACGGCTGCGACCGCACGGCGCTGATGACTGCTAAAGTGGACAAGGGCGAGATTGTCTTTCCATCGGGTGCACGCTACAAAGTCCTCATGATCCCTGACTCGATCTGGCTGACTCCGCAGACCGCCGCCAAGCTGGTCGAGCTAAGCAAGGCGGGCGCGAAGATTGTCGGGCGTAAGCCCGAGAAGTCCCCAAGCCTGGTGAACTATCCCGCGTGCGATGCCCAAGTGAAAGCCTTGGGCGCGCAGCTCACGCTCACCACGCTGGAGGCCGCGCTCCCCGCACCCGATGTTGCGCTGCCTAAGGGGACTCCGTTTGTTTGGCTGCACCGCAGCACGCCCGAGGCCGAGATCTATTTTGTCAGCAACCAGCGCTACACGCAGCAAAAAGCCACAGTGGGCTTCCGCATCGCAGGCCACGCCCCTGAGCTCTGGCACCCGGAGACCGGCACGACCGAGTCGGCACCGCTCTGGACGACCGACAAAACCCACACCAATGTCACGCTGGCCCTTGGCCCCGCCGAGTCGGTCTTTGTAATCTTCCGCAAGGGCAGCAAGCCCGGCAAGAGCTTTGCAAAAGTCGAGCGCACCGGCGGCCCAGCACAAGTTGCCAAACCGCCCGTGCTTGAAATCCTCTCCGCACGCTACGAAGCCGTTGACGGTGCTGGCGGGGCGGACGTGACCGCGAAAGTGAAGGAGCTGGTGACCAAGGGTGAGATCGAGATTCCCGCCTCCAACGCCCTCTTCGGCGACCCGATCAACCTCCATGTCAAGCACCTCCGCATCTCCTACACGCTCGATGGCAAGCCGCTAGAGAAGACGGTCGGGGAGAACCAGACACTGGTGCTGCTGGGTAGCGGCCCGGACAACGCCCTCCCCGAGTTCACGCTCACAGGCGGCAAGCTCCTGGCCTACACGCCCGGCACCTACACCTTCACTGACCCGCGTGGCGCGCTCAAGCAGCTCTCAGCTCCCGCGCTCCGTGAGACCCCCCTCACCGCTTGGGAGCTGACCTTCCCCGGCCAAGAGCCACGCACGCTCGAAAAACTCAGCTCCTGGACCGAGTTCACAGAGCCCGATGCCAAGTACTTCTCCGGCACTGCCACCTACAAAACAAGCTTTACTGTCACGCCCAATCCCACCCGTGCCGTCATCCTCGACCTGGGAATCGTCAAGAACTTCGCCGATGTGCTCCTCAACGGCCAGCCCATCGCCACTCTTTGGAAAGCCCCGTGGCGCTTAGAGATCACCGAGCTGGTGCGCCCCGGCAGCAACACGCTGGAGATAAAAGTCACCAACCTCTGGGTGAACCGCTTGATCGGCGACGAGCAGCTACCGCCCGAAGAAGACGTCGAGTGGACCGGCAAGACCGGCCCCATCAAAGCCTGGCCCAAATGGCTTATCGAGGGCACACCCCGCCCCAAAACCGACCGCGTCACGTTTACCACCTGGCGCTACTGGACCAAAGACGACAAGCCCCTCGAATCCGGCCTCCTCGGCCCCGCCCGAATCTTGCAGGTTCCTGCTCTACTGTTCTAAAAGCTTAGGCTTGCATGCGGCGGAGCCAGAGGGCGGCGAGTCCTTGGAGCAGGCCAAAGAGTGCCGACACAGCAATAAAGAGATAGGTGGAAAGGTCACGACTACCACGGTCGAGTGTGATCAGAACAGCGATGGCGATCACGAACGCAATAATGGCAAACAGCATCAGAAGAAGGCTTGCCAAGGCACGGGCACGCACAAGGATTGCGACACCTGCAAACACCGCTGCGAGGCAAACCCCCATCAACAAGTACTGTTGGAAATTAAATAGTGAAGGCTGGGGGCCATACTCTGGGGGATTCCTGGTGTAGCTCAGCCAGACATAGGCAAACAGAGCAAGTGGGGCTCCTCCGAGAAGCAGGTTAAAAGCCGCAACGACGATCTCGCCGACGGTCAGGCGTTGGGGGCTGTCTGTGGTGCGCTGTGAGTTGTCTCTCTGCTTCTGCTGCTGGATCATATCCCTATTATCGGCAGGTCGGGTGATAAATCACCCGCCTGCGCAAAAAAGCCGCGCGGGGGCTAATCCCTGGACTCGGTGTAGTAGCCCTTGGGATGGGACTTGCGCCACTCATAGGCATGCTTGAGGATGGACTCGATATCCGGGTACTTAGGTGCCCAACCGAGCTCGGCCTTGATCTTCTCACACGAGGCACACAGACGGCCTGGATCACCGGGGCGGCGTGGGGCGGACTCCCAGTTGATCTTGACACCCGTCACTTTTTCCGCGGCGGCGAGCGCCTCCAGAACCGTGGTGCCGTAGGTGTTTCCAAGATTGTACGCCGTTGTCTTGCCGCCGTTGCGGAGATAGCCTAGCGCGCGGATATGGGCATCGGCGAGGTCTTCGACATGGATAAAGTCACGCAGGCAGCTTCCATCGCGCGTGTCCCAGTCGGTGCCGTAGACGAAGAACTTTTCTCTCCGGCCCAGTGCGGTGTCTAAAAGAAGTGGCAGGGCGTGCTGCTCGGGGCTGTGGTCTTCGCCAAGGCGGCCCTGGGAGTCGGCGCCCCACACTGGTGAGGCCAAAAGCGTGCTCGTAGTCCTTCAAGATCCGCTCGAACATGAGCTTAGTCTCGCCGTAGGGGTTGGTAGTCTTCTGCGGATGATCCTCAGGGATGGGGAGAGTCTGCGGCTCACCAAACGTCGCGGCGCTCGACGAAAAGATCAGGTTCTTGACCCCGTTGTCCAGCATCGCCCCCAGAAGCGCAAGGCCCTTGGTGATATTGCCTTCGTAGTACTTGCGCGGGTCAGCCACGGAGTCTGGCACCGAGGCATAGGCCCCAAAGTGCATCACCGCATCCACGTTGTACTGACGGATCGCCTTTCCCACGGCAGCACTGTCACCATAGTCGGCATAGACAAAGGGTACGTCCAGAATCTTAACGGCCTTGCGGTGCCCTAGCTCGAAGTTATCGAGAATGACCACCTCATGGCCACTTTCCTTTAGATACAAGGAAGCATGAGAGCCAATGTAGCCCGCGCCACCCACCACGAGAATCGACAAGAAAGTTTCCTCCAGATTTTGTTTAGAATCTTTATTCTATCAGGCTAGTCTGCCAAAGCGAGCGATCCCATGGGATCCCAGGGATCTAGCGGGACAAGGGACTGATTGAGCAGCGCAAGGAGCTCTTGGGAAAGATATTTTTTCTCCACCGCCACCTCGTACATGTACTCATCGAACCAGGAGTCGGTCATGGCCATGAAGCCCTTATCGCCACCCTGCTCGCCCCAGGAGTTCTCAATCCGCCACTTACGCGGCTGATTGTCCTCATCGAGATCTACGCCGGTGAGCACCATGGCGTGGGTCATCAGGCTCTGGCCGTAGTCGAGGCGTGCGGCTTTGTCCATACCAAGGCTGGTTCCGTAGAGCAGCTCGTATTCAAAGAGTTCTAGGTCCATCAAACCAAGATCACGATCCATTTGCTTGCCGACATCGCAGCCAAACCAGACCGGCTTGCCATCTTGGATCATTGCCTGGGTCGCCGCCTTGAGAGTTGCCATCTCGACATTGAGGTACTGAATCGGCTGCCCTCCGACGACGTTTCCGAGATAGGCAATCGTGTAGGGCGTGTTGTAGCTCTTGGTGGTTTGGGGACAGTGGATCAGGCAAACTAGCTCGTCAAGCTCCGTCGTAACGTATTTTTCCCGGAACTGCTGTGGGGTAAGCACGCCGTCGCGGTGGAAGTTCTTGTCTTTATCACGCCACTGCCACAAAAACTCGGTGGGCGGCTCGCCCAGATGCGTCACCAGCATCCGGTAGAGTGCTGGCACGAGCGCATCTTTCTGCATGCGTAGCTCGGCCTCACTAGCTCCCGCCTTATGGGTCGCACGTAGCTCACCGGCGGCCTGACGTAGCTTGAGGGTCATGAGCGCGTTCATGTCAGCGGAGCGCGACGAGCTCTCGGTCTCGGGCATGGCCTCTTTGGGAACGACGCCATATTTTTTTACCAGCGCGGCAAACATGTCCCACTGCCCACCATCTTGAAGCGGGCTAGCACAGAGCCAGTCCAGAAGTCGGCTGCCCACGGGCTCATCGAGAGTGGCGAGGATATTTTCGAGAAAGTAGTTTGCCTTCTCCAGCTTGTCCCAGAACATCAGGTAGTTCTGCGAGAGCTCGAAGTCCTCCACGCCCAGTGTCTCCGCGATTTGCGTGCGGAAAAGATTGAGACCCGCAAAGAGCCAGCAGCGGCCTGAAGCATTTTGTGCGGTGGTCTTGCCCGTCAAAACGGAGTGGGAGTACGTGTGCGTCAGCCGCGTGACCGCATCCCGGTTCAGCGCGACGGCTTTGATCGCGGTCTTAGCGACTGCATTACGAGCGATCCGCGCCACGGGGTCGGAAGCGAGCGTGGCGCGGCAGTGCGTGAGGACCTCGTCGGTGAGGGAAGTGGGCATCGAGGTCTACTGCCTTGGCGCAATCACAATATAGCGATTAGGCTCTTCACCCTCCGAGTAGGTCTGAATGTCGGTGCGCTCGGTGAGGACCTGGTGGACGATACGGCGCTCAAGAGGCGGCAGCGGGTCTAGCACGGCCTCTTGACCTGTCGAGGCCACTTGATCGGCAAGCTCGTTGGCCATGTCCGTGAGCATCTTCTCGCGGCGCAAACGGTAGCCATCGGCGTCAAAAGTGACGCGAAGTCGTCCACGGCCCTGCCCCATGATGCTATTGATCGCGATAACCTGAAGCGCATCGAGAACCTGACCGCCCCGCCCGATGAGCTGCTTGGCGTCCGTTCCCTGGAAACCAATCAGCACGCCCTCGGGCTCGTCCCGCGTAATCTCCGCCGTCACGTCTAGCCCCGTGGTTTCGGCAAAGCCCTGAGCAAACTCCAGCACCTGCGCCTTGAGATCCTCCATCATCTACTCCTATTTCTTCTTCTGATTTTTGGGCGAGATTAGCTTCGGATTTGCTGCCAGACTCGCACCCGATTTGGCATTATCCCCTGAAGTGCCTTCCGCTGCCAGTACGACGGGGCCAGTCCCTTCGTCTTTGGTCATGCGGTTCATCAAGAACTGTCGCAGCATTCCTAGGAGCGTCGAGACAAAGTAGTACAGGACAAAGGCCGACGACACCTGGCTATTGAACATGAACATGAAGTACATGACCGGCATGAAAGTCGTCATGGCCTTCTGCACTTCTGCTTGTGTGGGGTCGGTCGGAGGGGGCAGGAGCTTGGACTGAAGAAACTGCGCAACGGCATAGAGCAGTAGGAGCAGAATGTCCAGCTCCCCTAAGTGATGGGCAACCGCGCCCGTGAGAGGCGACGGCCACTGGAGACTCGCGAGGCCATTTGCCTGGTTGATCCAAAGAAAGTGCGTGTTGTTGAAATGGAACTGGTAGCTCTGGATGAGCTGGAACATCGCAAAGAAAATTCCCATTTGGGGAATGATCATCCAGCAGCCCTGCATCGGATTAACGCCGTGCTGTCGGTTGAACTCACCCATCTTCTGCTGCATGAGCATCGGATCTTCTTTGTAGCGCTCCTGGATCTTCTTGATCTCAGGCTGGTACTTCGCAAGCTCTTTGAAAGACTTGTATTGTTTGAGCTGAAGCGGCCACATGATAATCGCCACAAAGATGGCAATCACAAAGATCGCAATAACCGGTGAGCCTTCGGGGTTACCTCCACAGAGATTGACCAGCCCATCCATGATCTTGTAGGCAACTCCCTTCGAGTTGTCCTTGTCCATCTTGAGGCCAAGTGCATCTAGCTTTTCCACGAGGGCAGTTTTTTCAGGGCTCTCGACCTTCGCCACTTGGCGCACTTGTTGTTTGAGCTGAACCCAAGCCTGGTAGTCGTTCTTGAGATGGGCAATGCTCAGGTCTGCAGCGACCACGGCGGCCTTCATCCCCTCAGGCTGGGTGATGAATTTATTGGCAACGGCTCCATAGAACCCCGCGGCTTCCTGCCAGAGAGCAGCCTCTTGAGTGGACTTACTCTTCTGAGCCTCTTCAGCAGTTTTTACCTTCGCTTCGGCGGCGACGATGGCCTGTGCAGGAGTGTCTGGAACGACATAGTTGGGGCCACACCCCGCCCCGAAGAGCAGGGTGAGCGTCAAGAGCGCTAGGGCTAGAAAAGTGGAGACGTGTCGGGAAAGGGTCACTTCAGTCTTATCCTTCGTTTGAGGGAGCGAGTCCGGGGACAGGATCGTGGCCACCGGGATGAAACGGATGGCAACGACAGATACGCTTCATGCCCAGCCAGCTCCCTCGGAGGGGGCCGTAGGCCTGAATGGCCTGTGCGGCATACTCGGAGCAAGAGGGGGTGAACCGGCAGGTAGAAGGAGTGTAGCGAGAAACACGCTGGTAGCCACGAATCAGCCCCAGAAAGAGGATCTGCGTCCCCTCGGAGAGGAGAGAAGAAACTTCTTGGAGCTTGGTTCGTGTTTTCTGCCTGCGCCCTGTTTTCATCGCTCGTCGTGTCCTTCTTGCGAGTCACTGTCCCTCAAGACCCCTGCCTGCTGGAAAAGTTGCACAGCAGCCACTTGGAGCTCGGTAAACGCCAGCGCAAGCGCCGGGGTACGAACCACAAGTATCAGATCACAGCTTCCCAACCGTGGCAAGAGAGGCAAACAGATTGCCCGAAGGCGACGCTTAACCCGGTTCCGGTCGTGCGCCTTGCCTGCTACCTTCTTTGATACGACAAAACCAAGCCGAGGCGTTCCCTCATGCAGACGCCCTACATAGAGTGTTAGCGCCGGATGATCCATCCGACGCCTCCTCTGGTAGGTTACCTGAAAATCCCGTGTACGGACAAGCCGTTGGGCACGCGGCAACATTTTTAGGAAGACAACAAGAGCGTCTTATCTAAGCTAGTGCTTGTGGGCAAAAACCGTCAGAGCATGTCGCCCCTGCTGACGACGCCTGCTGAGCACACGACGACCCGTGGGGGTCTGCATACGGGCACGGAAGCCATGCACGCGCAGACGGCGGCGGTTCTTAGGCTGGAAAGTTCGCTTCATTTTTCTCTACTCACTCCGAAAATTTTAGACGGCGTAAAAACGGCGCGGATCACTCCGCGCCGCACACACAGACGGTCATCTTATCACGGCTCATAGCCTCGCGCAATATTACCAATCGCAGACAGAGCCATCTTCGTCGTAGAGGTGCGGAGGTTTCCAGTCGTGGCCGAGTTTTTCGGCGATGGCATCTTCGTCTAGCTCGATTCCCAGACCGGGCTTTTTGGGAAGTGGGACGTAGCCATTCTCGGGGACGAAGGGCTCTTTTAAATAGCCTTCGCCCATGTTGACCTGCTCCTGAATCAGAAAGTTCGGGATACTAGCGTCCAATTGTAAGCTGGCCGCAAAGGCAATGGGGCCGAGCGGGCAGTGCGGCGCGATCCCCGCGTAGTAGGCCTCCGCCATGCCCGCAATCAGGCGCAGCTCGAAGATGCCACCTGCATGGGAGATATCGGGCTGCAAGATCACAGCGGCGCGTTTTTCCAATACCTCACGAAATGCCCACTTGGTGAAGAGGCGCTCGCCCGTTGCGATCGGAATGTGGGTCTTTTTTGCCATGTCCGCCAGAATATCCACGTACTGGCAGTTCACGGGCTCCTCAATAAACATCGGCTGATACGGCTCCAGCGCCTTGATCAGCAGCATCGCCGTGGCGGGTGGCACGGCCCCGTGAAAATCAATCGCGATATCAATGTCGGGGCCCGCTGCCTCGCGCATGGCGGCGAACTTGTCGCGGACGGTCTCAACAAAGCCTGGTGTCTCGATCATGCGCGGAGGACGGCCTCCGGAAACGCCAGTTTTGATCGCGGTGTAGCCTTGCGCGAGCTTCGCCCGAACATTGGCCGCACTCTGCTCCGGGTCATCGCCCAGGCCACAGTGGGAATAGACACGAATCTTATCGCGCGTCGGGCCGCCGAGTAGCTCATAAACAGGCACACCCAGCGCCTTGCCCTTGATGTCCCAGAGGGCCTGCTCCACTCCGGAGAGCGCGCTGGTCAAGATCTCGCCACCACGATAGAACGCATGCCGGTAGATCGCCTGCCAGTGATGAATAATCTTGGTGGGATCTTGCCCAATCAGCTCGCTCTCTAGCTCTTTGACAGCCATCGCGCACGTCTCCGCACGGCCTTCAAGGAGCGGCTCCCCTAGCCCCACAATCCCTGCATCGGTGTGGATCTTTAGAAACAGCCAGCGTGGCTGAACCAGAAATGTCTCAAGCTTTGTAATTTTCATGCACGTAGGATACCTGAGTTTTCTTGTGGATAACGGGTACAATACCCGCATGCAAAGTGCCGCATCGAAGCCAAAAATCGCCGCTCAAAAAGCTCCCTCGCGTTCCAAAAGTCCCAAAGGCTCATCACCGATCCAGGTTGCGGGGATGATTAGCGGAGTGGTGGATAAGCTCTGGGAAACCAATGATACGTATTTCCACGACGGGGACTATGTTCGCTGTATCTCCCTTTGCCGTATCTGCGTGGAAGTAGATCCCAACTTCGACGAGGCCTACAGTTCGGGCGGCTACCTGCTCTGGAGTCTGGGAGAGAATGCCTCGGCGGAGGCGTTTTTAGAGTACGGCACGCGGCGCTCCAAGAAGCCAGGCCCTCTCAATAGCGAGATGGGCCAGCAGCTCTTCCGTACCAAGAACTACGCGGCGGCGCTGCCCTACTTCCAGAAAGCGATCAAGCTAGGTGGGGTAGAGGTCACCACCTACACCACTCTGGGGCACTGCTACACGCGCCTGAATCGTTTTGAAGATGCCGTTGAGGCATGGAAGCAAGTGGTAGCAAAGTTCCCTAGCTTCCTCGCAGGCCCCAAGAACCTCAAGGACGCCGAGGCGCGCCTTAAAGCGGGCAAGTAAGAGATAGCGGGTGTGCAGACGCTTCCTAAGATAATCTATCTCTGGCTAGTGCTTCTTATCGCGAGCCTCTTGCTGGGCAATCGTCTAGAGCCGCGCATCACTCGCCCCTCGCCGACGGTAAAGCCCACAAAGATCGGTCTCTCGGGGCCAAACTTTGAGCGCTACTTGACCGCCGAGCGGCTCACACGCACCCACTACGCTCTTGCAAAATTCGGTGGGAGCGACACTCTCCCTGAGGCCCTCGCAATCTACCGCGAGCTGGCACTTGCCACGAATCAGCTCAATCCTGCTCGCAAGGTCTTGATCCTAGGCAACCAGCTTCACAAGCCACTGGATGAGACGATCCTCAAGCTGCTCCCCGAGGGCGAGCAGTCTCTCTGGCGGTCTCTGTATGGCCCCTACCCGCCACCACCAATCCCCCTAGATGCTGAGGCGCAGCTCATGGCCATGCAGCTGCGCTTCCTGGACAACCAGGCGCTGGCGGATCTGTATAAACGGCAAGACAACTCCCAAGCGGCAGAGGCTGCGGAGGCGCGGCGAGACGCAGAAGCGCAAGGAGCGATTCTTAAGCGTCTTGTTCCTCTCTTCGTGCTGGCGGTCTTAGGAGGCGTGATCGGGCTGGGCTTACTACTCTTTGTGGGATTTGTGGCCCTAAGACGCGAGTGGCACCTGCTGGGGCGTGTGTCAGAAGCCGTAGAGCAGAAACTTACCTGGGGGGACTTACTAGACGGCTTTGTTTTCTATCTGGCAAGCTACCGCGCCCTGGGGCTCTTAGTCGGCATCGTAGTTACGTCACGCGCTGCCGTTGTTCCGCTCCAGGTGCTTCTTCAGTTCGCAACGGGCGGACTTGCCCTTGCGTACTTAGCGGCAAAAGCAAAAAAGCGAGGCACCTCGCTAGCGGAGCTTGGCGTGAGCCGGGAGAGTCTTGGGGCCAATGTTCTCTACGGGCTTGGTGGATATCTGGCAACTCTCCCCCTTCTAGGCGTCTTAGGGCTGCTCTCTAGCTGGCTCTTCCGAAACAGCACCACGACCGCGCCGAACCCCGCGATGACTCTGCTCAGTGGGACATCGAGCACGGGCTGGGAGCGTGGCTTGCTCTTTGTGACGATCTCGGTGGGCGCACCGCTTTTTGAGGAGTTTTTCTTCCGAGGAGCGCTCTTTACGGGCCTAAGACGGCGCTTTTCGGGGCTGCCAAGTATCCTGCTCTCTGCGGTTGTCTTCGCGTCGGTGCACCCGATCCAGGACGCACTTCCGATTGTCGGACTGGGGGTCTCGTTTGCGACCATGCGCCACTTACGCCAGAGCCTGGTACCCGGAATGGTCGCGCATTTTCTGCAAAACACCCTCACGTTTCTCATGCTCACCGCCTCACTGGGAGACTGACGGAACTCTCGGGAGGAGTCAGTTGTAACATAACTATGAGTGAACTACGCGACATCGTCATTATCGGCAGCGGCCCCGCAGGGCTGACGGCTGCCATCTACGCCGCCCGTGCGGAGCTAAAACCACTGGTCTTTGAAGGCCCACAGCCCGGCGGTCAGCTCACGATCACCACTGAGGTGGAGAACTTCCCCGGCTTTGCCCACCCTATTGAGGGGCCAGAGCTGATGGACGCCATGCGCGAGCAAGCGATTCGTGTCGGCACGGAGGTGCGGATTGACTGGATCACCAAGGTGGATCTCTCCCAGCGCCCCTTTGTGATCGAGACGAGTGCGAATCAGACGGTTCATGCCAAGACGCTGGTGATTGCCACGGGCGCATCGGCCAAGTGGATCGGGATCGAGAGCGAGCAGCGCCTGCAAAATAAAGGCGTCTCGGCCTGTGCCACTTGCGATGGTTTCTTCTTCCGAGGCAAAGATGTCACGGTGGTCGGAGGCGGCGACACGGCGATGGAGGAAGCGATGTATTTAACGCGCATGTGCAGCTCCGTCACGGTGGTGCACCGACGCGACACGCTCCGTGCCAGCAAGATCATGGCGGATAGAGCGCTCAAGAACCCCAAGATCACCTTTGCCTGGGACAGTGCAGTGGATGAGATTCTGGACGGTGGCACGGGAAAAGTGACCGGCATTCGTCTTAAGAACCTCAAGACCGGCGCACTCACCGAGCGCGAGACGCAGGGAGTTTTCGTGGCGATCGGCCACCAGCCCAACACGAGCCTCTTTGCTGGACAGCTTCCCATGGACGCGGCGGGGTACTTGGTTACCGATGGCGTAAAAACTCCGATTGAAGGCTGCTTTGCGGCGGGCGATGTCTATGACACGATGTACCGCCAGGCGGTGACGGCGGCGGGCATGGGCTGCATGGCCGCGATTGAGGCCATTCGTTTTATCGAGGCCGAAGAGAGCCACTGATGCCCTCCTCCCCCAGCCCCTCCTCCCCCAACCCCTCCTCCCGAGAGCTACGGGAGGAGGGGAGTATCTCCGCACGGACTCCCCTCTCTCCCCTCCTCCCAGGATTGGCACCCAGAGGGTACCCGGGGGCAGGGGGAGGAGGGTGCGTCGTCGCTGTGGGCGTGGATTTGACCGATGTCCCACGCATTCGCAAAGCGCTCGGGGAGTTCCCCGAGCGCTTTATCAAACGCATCCTCACCGAGAGTGAGGCGGCCTACTGTCTCTCCCGCCCCGATCCTGCGCCGCATATCGCCGCCCGCTTCGCCGCCAAAGAGGCCGTGATTAAGTGCCTCGGTGGCGGCGTGGCGTTTAAAGAGATCTGCGTCGAGCGGGCAATGTCGGGTGCGCCGAGCATCGCGCTCACGGGGAAGGCCGCCGAGCTTGCCGCCGGGCGTAAGATTCTCATCTCCCTGACCCACCTCCCCGAGATCGCCTGCGCCTTTGCGGTGCTAGTCGAGGGGTAGCTCCATAAATACCAAGTACGGCATGAATCTCTCAGGGTAGTCCTGGTAAGCAGGGCACGCGGCGAAACCCAGGGATTTGTAGAGCGCGATGGCTTCGGTGAGCCTATGGGCGGTGTCGAGGCGCAGGAGAGCTGCGCCATCGTTTTGGGCGGCAGCGAGGAGTGCGGTACTGAGCCGCCGTCCGGTGCCTTGTCCTTGAAAACGCACCGGGACAAAGAGGCGCTTGAGCTCAAAGCTACCGTCCGAGAGTTTTCGGTACGCGCCGCCACCGCAGAGCTGACCGTCGTGCCAGGCGAGCAGGGTTCGGCCCTTGGGTGGGCTGTATGCCGCCGCCAAGTTTTGTAGCTCGCTCTCCAGCGACTGGTGCCCAAAGACCTGCTCCACAAACCAGATATCGTCGTGGTAGCGCTCGCGGCACCAGTCCACATACGCACGCACCAGAGCCGCGAAGGCAGCGAAGTCCTCGGGGGTGGTCGCCTCGACAATCTGTTCCAGCATCAGGGCTAGGGGGTGCCGAAGTTCAGCTCGACACGGTTACCCGCCGGGTCCACAAGAAAGACCTGGCGCTGGCCGGTGAGGGGGATGATGGCTTTATGGTAGTCCACGCCCGCCTTTGTCAGCGCTGCTTCGACGGCCTCCAGCTCCGTGCAATCGAAGGCGAAGTGGTCAAAATATGTCGGGCTCTCACGCTGGCGTGCCTCGCCCGGCTCGGCTTCGTAGAGGTGCACAACGGCGGCTTCGGTTGCGCCCTCGGCATAGAGCCAGTAGCCAAAGCCAGGAAACGGCGGACGAAAGCCCTCGTGTAGCCCGACAATCTCGCAGTAGAAGTCTCTCAGGGCATCGAGAAGTGCGCGGTCGGCGCGGATGTTGATGTGGTTAAGTCCCAGAGTTGCCATTTGTCCGATTGTAGCATAAAAGCACGAGAGACAGATTATGTCCGGAGGTGATTATGTCCGGAGCGTGGGGGTCTTTGGGAGCGAGATGCACAGCCTCATCATGACCTTGGGCAATGGCTCTTTGATCTGGATAAGCCCGACGAGTGCATGCAAAGCGCTCCCGCTGTGCTCGCGCTTGCCCAAAACCCAGCGGCGGCAAAAGAGAAAGTGACTGTGCTAAAATCTAGTCTAAAGACCTCGCAAAAATTTGGAGAAGTATCGATGAGCAAGCAAGTTCCCACCCTCTATCTCACGGGCGCCAACAACCACGACTGGGAGCGAACCGGACCGTTTCTGCGCAATGTTCTCTCGGCGTCGGGCGACTTTGCCGTCACCTACGCCGAAGATGCTTCGGCGGCGCTGGAGGCCGATTTAGCGGGCTTTGAGCTGCTCTTTCTCGACTACAACGGCCCGCTCTGGAGCGAGACGGCACAGGCGAATTTCCTAAAGGCAGTCAAGGGCGGCACGGGCGTTGTGGTCTTACACGCCGCCGACAATGCCTTTCCGGGCTGGGTGGAGTACGAAAAGCTGGTTGGGCTGATGTGGCGCGAGGGCACGGGGCACGGGAAGTTTCATGCGTTCACGGTCACGATCCAAAACATGGAGCACCCGATCACGGTGGGCCTGACAGACTTTGTAACAGAAGACGAGCTCTACCATACGCTAGTTCCGATGCATGGGACGCCAGTCGAGGTGCTCGCCAGCGCGTACTCGTCACCTGAGAGCGGCGGCACGGGCGAGCTTGAGCCGATGCTCATGACCACCCACTACGGCGCGGGGCGGGTGTTTCACACGGCGCTCGGCCATGTCTGGAAAGGCTCCTCGCTAGCGGCGATTGAGAACGTGGGCTTTCAGGAGACACTCCTGCGCGGCGCACGCTGGGCGGCACGCTAACAGTATGAAACGCCCCCTCACTTTCCTCATCGGCCTGCTAAGCGCCTCCTTAGCCGTGACGCCCGCCGCAAAAACAAAATCCAAGACACGCGCGACCTTCGCGGTCGAGCGCAAAGCCGATCGCCTTCTCCTGAGCGAGGGCCAAAAGCCAGTAGCGGAGTATGTCTGGGACGATCCGCAGATCCTTCGGCCCTATTTCGCCAACCTGCATGGCCCACTGGGCACCAAGCTCACCCGCAACCATCCGCCCATCGACGGTAAAGACGCCACCGATCACAGCACCATGCACCCCGGAATCTGGCTCGGCTTTGGCGATATCAGCAGCACGGACTTTTGGCGCAATCGGGGCCGTATCCGCCATCTCCAGTTCCTCATGCCCCCCACGATCACAGAGGATCGGGTCACCTTCACCACGCAATCGGAGCTACTGACCCTTGAGGGCAAGCGCCTGGGAGAGATGGCCAACCGCTACGTGCTGAGTCGGCGCCCCGCAGGCTGGCGGCTCGTGTGGGAGGCGACCTTCACCGCGACGGAAAAAGACCTCGTCTTCGGCGACCAGGAAGAGATGGGCTTTGGTGCCCGCATCGCCAGTGAGTGCACCGAGCTCAAGGGCGGCGCGTTACTCAACAGCCACGGCGCGACGTCGGCCAAGCAGACGTGGGGGAAGCCAGCGGCGTGGTGCGACTACTCAGGCACAAAGGACGGTCAGCGTGTTGGAATCACCCTGATGCCGGGGCCGAACAACTTCCGTCAATCTTGGTGGCACAACCGCGACTACGGTGTCTTTGTCGCCAACCCCTTTGGCCGCGAAGCGATGAAACAAGGTACCAAGAGCACGGTCACGGTAAAGAAAGGCGATTCGCTTCGGCTCGTCTTTGGCGCGGTGCTACACGAGGGAAAGGCTTACGACCCGGCAAGCGAGTACAAGCACTTTGTGGAGAGCAGCCAGTGAGGGCCGGGCAACGAGAGAAGCTACGTGCGACACTGAAGGGTCGTCTCATCGTGCCGGGCGAGTCTTCCTACGAGAGCGCGAGGCGGGTGTTCTACTGGAACCCGAAAACCGAGCGTAGCCCCGTTGCCATCGTGCAGTGCGGCCACGAAGACGATGTGCTGCGTGCGGTTGAGTTTGCGCGAGCGCAGGCGCTGGAGGTGTCCGTTCGCTCGGGTGGCCACAGCCATCTCGCGTGGGGCAGCTCCGACGGCCTGGTGATCGACCTCTCGCCACTCAAGCAAATTACCATCGATCCCAGGAAACGCATCGTCCGCGCCCAGGCGGGGGTGTTTAGTGGTGAAGTCGCCCGCGCCGCCGCCATGCACGGCTTGGTGCCGGTTCTGGGCCAGTGTCCTGGCGTGAGCGCGACGGGAGTGACCCTTGGTGGTGGGCTGGGCTGGCTCTCTGGGCTCTTTGGCGCGTGTTGCGACAACCTGCTCTCCGCACGCCTCGTCACCGCCGATGCCCGTACGGTAGAGGTGAATGCGGAGAGTGATCCCAACCTCTTCTGGGCGATGCGGGGTGCCGGGGCAAACTTTGGCGTAACGACCCACTTCGAGGCGCAGCTACACTCCATCGGTACGGTTCTTGGGGGGGACCTTCACTTTGCCGTGCGCGATGCCCACGCGGTTCTGCACGGCTTTCGCGAAATCATGCACGATGCCCCTGATGGGTTTCAGGCCACCCTCAACCTCACGTCAGGCGAGCGCGGCCTCTTCGTCAGCCTGTGTCACACGGGAAAGGAGAAGGAGGCAGACGAGCTAATGCGCAAGCTCCGCTCCCTCGCTCCCCCAATCCGCGAGGCCATGCAGCGCCAGCCTTTTGTCAGCCTGGCGGAGAAGGCGGCGGCCACCAATCCCGGAAACACCCCTACGCCCACCTTCCGGGCGATCCAGACGGTCTACCGAGAGCGCATCACCGATGAGCTCATCGATATTTACCTGGATCAGCTCGCGCAGGCACCATCGGACCTGGTTCTGGGGCTCAGCCACTACATGCACGGCAAGGTCTGCCGTGTCAAGCCCACTGAGACCGCCTTTCCCCATCGGCACGCCCACTCCATTCACCTGCGCGCCGCCTACAGCTGGAGCGACCCAAAGGACAACGAGAAACGATTCGCGTGGGGTGAGGAGTGGCTGCGCCAACTAAGGCCCAAGTCCAACGAGAGCCTCTACGCCAACTACCAGACATACGAGACCAAGACCGGATCACCGTCGGTCTTTGGCGTGAATCATACCCGCCTGCTCGCGCTCAAGGAGAAATACGACCCGACGAACTTTTTCCATCGAAATGCAAATATCGCCCCTGCCAAGGGATAGAGGAAACGACTGATGATACAAGACGGCTGGGCCATGGTGAAGCCGCAGGAGTTCCCAGGGGCCATCAACAACCCACTCAAAGGCCTTCGTGCGTACAAGAACGGCGGCCATGTCTCGGAGAACGGGGGGAGCTCATTTCTCTGCCGCTACGCCCTCCACAAGTGCAACTCCGCCGCCGTCTCCCCCACGGTGCCCGCCGACTCCCCCGCCGACGTGCTCGACCGCTCGTGGCAGTGCTTTGCGATGACCTTCGACCATAAAAAACACGAGCTGACCGGCTGGCTCAACGGGGTCTCGGGCGAGCGCTGGCTGGAGAATCCACAAAAAGACAACCTGCTCTCGTTTGCCGCCAACGCCTGGAAGCAAGGCCATCGGCCCGGCACCGACCCCAGCTTCCCGCCCGACCAGTACTACACGCCGCCCGAAAAGAAGCCACGCCTCGTCACCCCGCTCCCAGACGCCGCCGAGCTGCACGAGTTTGGCTACACCCGCGTCAAAGTCACGCGGCAGACCCGCGAGCTGACGGCACTCCGGCTTAATCCCTGGTGGTACCCGCACGGGATCTACACGCCCAAAGACGCAAGTTCTGGCGGACCGTTCACCATTGGACGCGTCATTCACAGCTCGCGCGGGGTTGGCTTCACCGGCTGGATCGGGGGCGTCGCGGTCTTTAACCGTGCGCTCAGCGCGGAAGAGCTACAGCGGCTCTCTGCTCTGAGCCGGGCACAGTAAGG
Source organism: Armatimonadota bacterium (assembly GCA_026392155.1). Classification (GTDB taxonomy): domain Bacteria; phylum Armatimonadota; class Armatimonadia; order Armatimonadales; family Armatimonadaceae; genus Armatimonas. The sequence continues at coordinate 69,802 of JAPLCP010000136.1, forward strand.
AGAGGCCCCAAGATCGTGCGGCTCCATGGCACCGGCGAGGTGCTTGGGCGGGAGCATCCGGAGTTTGGCACACTGGCCACGCTCTTCCCAGACACTCCCGGCACCCGAGCGGTGATTCGGATTACTGTCACCCGTATCTCGGACTCCTGTGGCTTCGCCGTGCCTGTCTACGACTTCCGTGAGCCCCGCGATGTCCTCACCAGGTGGGCTTCGAACAAGGTGGAGGAGGGCCTACGTGCCTACCGCGCAGAGAAGAACGCTCGGAGTCTCGACGGTCTCCCTGGCCTCGCTGAGCCGTAAAGAAACAGCCCCTGAACACCCCACGCCGCGTCACCATTGTCGCTCAGAGAAGCACCACAAGGTCACCGTCGCTATTGACCTCGCACGCATAGGTAGCCACGCGGCTTTTGTCGTCGTAGAGGCCCTTGCCGGTGACAATATCAAACTCCCAGCCGTGCCAGGGGCAGCGCAGAACCCGGTCTTGCAGGTCTGGTCGGTAGGTAAAGACTGGCGAGGGCCGGTGGGTCGCGTGCACCGAGCCCAGGCACAGCGGCGCACCGTAGTGTGGGCAGACATTCTTGAGCGCAAAGAACTCCCCGTTGATATTAAAAACCCCGATGCTCGCACCGGTCTCGGGGTCGGCGACCACGCGCCGCTGGCCGGGGGCAAGCTCGCTCGCGGCGCAGACCACCAAGCGTCCCCGCTCACGTGCCTTGGGCGGCTTTGCCTCGTCAATTATCCGAAACGCCGTGTCGAGCGCCTCGTTCTCGCTGCCAAAGCCATTGGGATAGTCGCTCATAGAACTGTCTCTTTCTCCGCGCGTGTCGGGAGGCCGTAGAGCTCGGCGGCGTTGTCGTAGAAGATACGCTTTAAGAGCGCAGGGCCGATCGTCTTGGGAAACGCCCGCTCGGGATCGTCGAAGTCCCAGTGCGGGAAGTCGCTGGCAAAGCAGAGGGTGCGCTCGGCCTGGAGCATGGCAAAGACCTGCGCCAAGTGCTCCGGGTTCTCGGGCTCTTCCAGTGGCTGCGTGGTCAGTCGCACGTGCTCCAGAATATACTCCGACGGCCGCTTTTTCAGCCATGGGGTCGTGCTACGGAGCGCCTTGAAGTTCTTATCGAGCCGCCAGAGCGTGTGCACTAGCCACGCCACGCCCCCCTCCACCAGCACCACACGCAGCCCCGGAAACGCGGCAAAGACTCCCTCACAGGTCATGCTAATCACATGCGCTTGGTAGGTCAGGGGAATGCTCGTGTGCCACTCAAAGTAGCTCGATGGCCTGCCAATCGGCGTGGACGAGCACAGGCTCCCCTCGCGGCCCGGGTGCAGGGCAAACGGCAGCTGCATCTCTTCGCACGCGGCAAAGATCGGGAAGTAGCGCCGGTGGCCATAGAGATCCACGCTCTCGCCACTGACAATCACCTGCTTCATCTGGGGGTGCTTGCCGTACTCACGAATCAGCTCGACCGCACGCGCAGGGTCGCTCGTATTGACACAGACTGAGCCCAGATAGCGTGGATCCACCGAGAGCCACTCCCCGATCTGCCACTCGTTCCACGCTTGGGCGAGCGCGGAGCCCATGTCAATGTTATGCGTCAGGCTTACGCCCAACCCTGGCGGCTGCAAGACCCCGTAGGAAATCCCGTACTTATCCAGATGATCGAGCGCCACTTGTTTGGGGTCGTTGCAGCTCACATCGCGCCGGTCCACGCCAAACGGGTTCGCGTAGCCCTGCCCCGGCCCCGCCGCCATCCCCTGCTTGAGCGCCTCACGAAAGGCCACGGGAACATAGAGGTCCAGCGGACGCTCTTTCGACGCGCTGGGGTGGATATCACAGTCAATAATCAGGTTCAGGCCAGCCATGGCTCAGTATGGCTAATTTTTGACTGACTGACAAGAGGCAGCGTTGAGCAGAGCCAAGGGAAGCGTCGCCAGGCCGCCACGTCCTCGTCGCTCTTGGCCAAGCACTGCTCGTATTTATGCTCTCTGTGGGGATACTGGGCTCTTTCCACGGACAAGGCGGGGACGGCTCCTACACGCTTTTGTCACAGGAGCTCAGTACCACGGTCCCGATGAAGCCTGGGCCGCGCAAGTAGGCCGTGTGCTTGTAGGAGCGCGATCCCCTCGACGATAAAGCTCGGGGGCAGGCGCACGCCGCTGTAGAGCAGAGGCGGCTCAATTGTCAGAGCATCGTCCCCGTAGGTGCGGCAGTGGTCGAGGACTTTGTTGGCGTTGGCAAACGCATTGCCGTGGGGAAACTCCCCAACGAGCGCGAAGGCAGCGCCGACCACGGTCTCGAGTTTCTGGGAGAGCGCCTCGGCGGCGGCTTGCTCACCACTGTCGAGCAGACGCAGGATCTCAGAGAGCTCGGGGGCGAAGACATTGGCGGTGCTGAGCAGAAAGCCATCGTAGGGGCCGCCGTTGGTGCGGGGCCAAGGAGCGTAGCCGCCTTTCTCCGCCCCGCGCACCAGAAAGACGCCACCGAAGTCAAGACCACTTTTTGCCACCTGATCCTCGCCGCTGGTGTCTTTGAAGAGAATGACATTGGCAAACTCGGCTGCGAGCGCGGCGACGGTCTCCGGGGCAAGCTCGTTCTGGGTGACTTGTGGGAGCTGGTAGAGCGCCGTCGGCCAGCCACAGGCGAGCACCTGCGCGAGGCTCGCATGAAGCGTCTCCTGCGACAGCTCGCTTCCCTTAGGCGGACAGATGGTCACGCCGACCACGGCAGGATGCGTGCGCAGCGGCTCCAGCGACTCCAGACAGGCGAGAACTTCATCGGTGGAGGTCTTGAGCACGCCAATGAGCACGTGAATGCCTGCAGCGGCGGCGGCATCGAGGACGGTGCTCAGGAGCAGGTGAATATCATGGTCACTCATCTCCCAGCCCTCGCCGGTGGAGCCAGGGACCAGAATGCCTTTCACAGAGGGCGCGAGCGCGGTCAGGTGTGACTGAGTGCGTTCTGGGTCAGGCGTGCGGGCGGCCTGAAAGTGCGTCAGGGTCGGGCACCAGAGACGCGGGATGCCGCTGGGAAAGAGCGTGGCCTGGAGCGCTTTTCGCTGAGAGTTAATGCGATTCATTCGTTGGTACTGACTTTTAGCTTCTGGATTTTACCTGCGAAGCGTGGCGTGTTGGTGGACGCGGGATCTACGGGGTTGGCGCTGTCAAAGCCGACACAGAAGGGCTCCTGGGGCTGGCGGTTGAGTGGGCCGGAGAGCTTTGCGCTGGCAACGGTTTGGCCGTTTACTCTCAGGCTGAGCGCACCATCGGCGGCGATACACGGCGAAGACTGCGTGGCCGTCCTTGAGGTAGAGCGCGTAGCCGGTGCCCGTGCCCCCGTGGGCGACCAAGACACCACTCTGCGGCTTGCCCTCCAAAAGACACGAGATCGCCAGAGGGCGGTTTACAATCTGCGGGGCTTGCGGGCCGCTGAGCGTGTCGCCGATCTTTAGCGCGTCCAGCGTGACGGGCTTGGCATTGGCTTGCGCGGCTTGGGGGCTTGCTTCCATCGGATAAAGCGTCACGGGGTTCTTGACCTCGCCTGCCGGACGCCGACCGGGGCCGGGGGTCTTCTCACCCAGCTCGGCACTCATTGCGACCGCAAGGGCCTTGAGGCGAGCGACAATTTCAGGGTGCGCGGCGGCCACATCGGTGCGCTCCCCGATCTCCGCGTCGAGGTTATAGAGGCGAGGGCTCTCTAGGGATGCGGGGATGGTCTGGCCTGCCTTTCCCATTCCCTCGCTCTGGGGCGCGATGGCGAGCTTCCAGGGACCGGAGCGGACGGCTTGAAGCTGGTAGTTATTGAAGTAGTAACGCGCCTCGTGCGGCGACTGCTTTGTCTTTCCCAG
>JAPLCP010000128.1 GCA_026392155.1 Armatimonadota bacterium
GTGACTTGCGATAGGATGAGTTGTCTAAACAATTCCTGGAGCAAATCACTTGACCCTCACTGATTTTATCGCCACTTTGTTCTTTCACATCGACGAAACCATGAAGAACGTACCAAAAGATCCAAGAGCGCAACTCTGGCCTGCTCCATGCGGGGGCACAGGACTTCCTGGGCAAGAGCTGGCTCACGCCCGCAAGCCTGACCCGCGCCGTCGAGAATGCCGTGGAGCGCTTCGCCATGCTCACCGAGCGCAAGCAGTCCGAGGAGTCCCTGCGCAAGAGTGAGCTGAAATTCCGGGCGCTCATCGAGGCCACTCCCGATGCCATTCTGATTGTGGATGAGCAGGGCCGTATTGTCCTAGTCAATGAGCTGACCATAAAGCTCTTTGGCTACGAGCGCACCGAGCTCATGGGCCAGAGCCTCACTCTCTTGCTACCGGAGCGCTTTCACAAAACGCATCATTCGCACTTTCTGGGATTTGTCGAAGCACCACGGAACCGCGCGATGGGGGGCGGACTGGAGCTCTGGGGACGGCACAAGGACGGCGGCGAGTTCCCGATTGAGGTAAGCCTCAGCCCGCTGGAAACAGAGCAAGGGACACTGATCTTCAGCTCCATTCGCGATATCACCGAGCGCAAACGCACCGAGAAGACCACGCAGCTCTCGGAGATTCGCTACCGACGGCTCTTTGAGGCGGCAAAAGACGGGGTTCTGCTTCTCGATCCCGAGACGCGCAAGATCACCGATGCCAACCCGTTTATGACGACGCTTCTGGGCTACCCCCACAGCCAGCTCGTGGGAAAAGAGCTCTTTGAGATCGGTTTACTCAAAGACGAGCTCGCAAGCCAGGAGATGTTCGAGAAGCTCAAGGACAAGCTCCAAGTGCGCTACGAAGACCTGCCGCTGGAGAGCCAAGAAGGCAAGCGCCAGGAGGTCGAAGTGGTCGCCAATCTCTACGATGAGAACGGCCACGCGGTTATTCAGTGCAATATCCGAGATATTACGGAGCGCAAGCGGGCCGAGGAGGAGCTCCATGCCAGTGAGGGAAGGTTTCGGGTTCTCGCCGAGAGTGTGCCACCGTTTATCTGGATCTCCAACACGGAAGGCGTTGTGGAGTATATCAATCCGCAGTGGACAGAGTACACCGGCCTATCGCTTGCACAAACTTCAACACACCAAGACGAGTCGGTGTACCACTCAGACGATAAAGTGAGTATGTACGCGGCGTGGAACAAGGCACTTCAGACAAGCACTCCCTACAGCGTCGAGGTTCGTATCCGCAGCGCCCACGACGGCGGCTTCCGCTGGTTTCTGACACGCGGCATTCCTCAGTACGACAGAGCGGGCACGGTCATTCGCTGGTTTGGCGTGACTACCGACATCGAGGATCAGAAGCAGGCGCAGGCACGCAGTGCGGATCGCAATACCCTGCTCCAGCGCGCCGTGGCCGAGTCGCACCACCGCATCAAGAACAATCTCCAGGTGCTCTCGGCCCTGGTGGAGCTTCAGGTACCGCTTCAGGGAGACACCGTGCCGGTCTCGGAGCTAAAGCGCATTGGGCAGCACATCCGCACCCTCGCCGCCCTCCACGACTTACTGACGATAGACTCCAAGACCGGCGTTGACCTCGATACCGTCTCACTCAGAGCCGCGCTGGAGAAGCTTGCCCCGATCTTGCAGGCGACATCGGGCAAGCGCAAGATTCTGATACAGGCCGACGAGATGGTGATCTCACTTAAGCAAGGCGGTTCGTTCACGCTGCTGGTCAATGAGCTTGTCTCCAATGCGCTCAAGCACGGCAAGGGCGAAGTGCAAGTCACGCTGACTCTTTTGCCAGGAAATACCGCGCAGCTCGAAGTCTGCGACGACGGCCCCGGCTTCCCCCCTGGCTTCGACCCGCAAAAATCCGCCAACACCGGCATCGAGCTTATCGAGAGCATGGGCCGCTGGGACCTGCGCGGCGAGATCCTCTACCAGAACCGCCCCACGGGAGGAGCCTGCGTGATCATCACCTTTCCCCTTGTTGTGGAGCTATAAGAGGAAACGTGATGAGCCCCCCCGTGAAGCTTTTCTTTTTCCAGGCAAGTACCACCTGCCCCCCGCTTTGCCCCCCCCCGCATCGTGCTGGCGGGTTGAAGCGTCATCCCATTGTCGTAGCGCCGCCCTTGCGTCATCCGGGTGAATGTCCGCTGTGTCTTGGTCTGGCTCGTGACCCGTAGCGTGGTTTTCTGATTCGTGGTTCCCATTCGAGAACGCTCGTTGGGTCTCTTCTGCATGGGGGGAGCTGTATTGCGAGGACGCACCGGAACGTCCTACGTACGCACTTCAGCCCGACGGGCATGCTGCGGCGGCGCTTGCTTTTGCTGTGTCTTCTCACGACTACGCGCCTGAGAAGGATCGCAGGATCGGCTTTGATTTTTTCATTTTGGTTCACTCAAGGCTCGTATGTACGAATTTCAACCAGAGTTCCGCCTCACTTTGTAGGGAACCTAGCGACAGTGAAGACATCTAGTGCGGCAAGGAAACAATATGAAAATTACTCGAAACCTTCTCTCTGCGGTGGGTGCCTGCACCCTATTTGGGACGATCACGGTGCCTCTTGCCCACGCCCACCAAATGCGCAACCAAAACCAAGGTGTGATTCGCTGGACAGGCCATGCCGATAAGCTACTTGATGTCTCGTTTCGGCGAAACAGCACGTGGACAACACGGATCAGTGGGCGCAAGGGGAGTGGCGACGCAGTCTTCTCCAGCCCAATCCCCCGCAAAAACGCCACGGTGACCCTCAACCAGACAATGGGACGAGGATCGGTTTGGATTCGACAGCAGCCCCGCGCGAGCAATAACTACACCTGCATCGTGCGCATCTCCGACCGTACCTCAGGGGGAGATAACTACAAGTTCACGCTGCGCTGGGCCAACTAAGAAATATACCACCATGCAAACCTACCAAAACACCCTGGAAGGCGTCTTCCAGAACCCAGTTTCCAGCGAGCTGGAGTGGCACGATATCATCGCGCTGATCGAGCAGCTCGGAACCGTCAAGACAAAAAACAACGGCCAGCTCACATTCACGGTCAATGGCACGCCCCGGATTTTCCATCGCGCCAAAGATAAAGACACCTCAGATCGCCCGCAAGTGAGAGCGCTTCGAGAGTTTCTGGAGAGCGTCGGCATCAACCAAAACAGCCCCGTTGACACCGACTCCAAGCTACGCCTACTCGTCGTGATCAGCCAGCACGAGACCTTGATCTTTCGCTCTGAGGAGAAAGGAACGGTTCCTGAGCATCTCCACCCCTTTGATCCCCACGGGACGCTTCGGATGCTCAAGCACACCCGAGGCAACAACGCCGAAGCCCATGCTCCCGAGAGCCTTGCCTACTACGAAGCCATCTCCAAGACCCTCATGGGCGCTGAGGAGATCCTACTGATGGGCAATGGCACGGGAGCCAGCAGCGCCATGATGCATCTGAAAGACTATCTTCAGACGCACCACAAAGACACAGCGGCAAGTGTCGTCGGGGCTCTGACCGTGGATCTCGAAGCCCTCACCGAAGGTCAGCTCTTGCAGGAGGCACGTGCTTTCTACCACCAGCGGCTAGCCGTGTGATGGCTGACAGACTCGCGACTCTACGCAATCGCTTCATCGGGATCGAGAGTCGCTGCCAGCTCGCAGACATCCAAGGCAATCGCGTCTCCGGCATCGGCGGCGGCGACCCCACTCTCAAGCGGCGTTCCAACACTCGGGTCGGGTGTTTCCGTAGACATATTTTTGCCCTATCCCCAGAAGCGACACAAAGTTCTCCCTTTACGCGTGAAAAGTATTGTGGGAACCTGCGGCAAATCGGGATCATGGGGAGAGTCACGAGGAAAAACATGATGCCACAGATTATCAGCCGTGAGATTCGGCTTCTCTCCCGCCCCAAGGGGCTCCCGACTCCCGAGAACTTCTCGCTGGAGCAGACCGAGCTGGGGCCGCTCAAAGAAAACGAGGTACTCGTCCGGAACCGCTTCATGTCCGTGGATCCCTACATGCGCGGTCGGATGAACGAAGGGCAATCCTACGTTCCCGCCTTTGAGCTTGACCAGCCACTGAGCGGAGGAGCCGTCGGTGGGGTGATCGAGTCCCGCGACCCGAAGTTTCTGCCGGGCGATGTCGTGACCTCAGGCTTTGGCTGGCGTGAGTACTTTGTCGCGTCGGCAAAAGATCTGCACCAAGTCGGCCATGAGTTTCAGCCCCTCTCGATCTATCTGGGGCTGCTGGGAATGACCGGGCTCACCGCCTGGGCGGGCCTGAACTTAGTGGAGGTCAAGGCGGGCGACACGCTCTATATCTCCGGCGCGGCGGGAGCCGTGGGCAATGTGGCCGGTCAGCTCGCCAAGATCCGAGGATGCCGGGTCATTGGCTCTGCGGGCTCGGATGAGAAAGTGGCGTTTCTGCGCGATGAGTGCGGCTTCGACGCGGCGTTCAACTACCACGATGGCCCTGTGCTGGAGCTACTCACCCAAGCCGCGCCTGAGGGAATTGATGTCTACTTTGACAATGTCGGTGGGGAGACACTGGAAGCGGCGCTTTCCACGCTGCGCATCGGGGGACGGATCATTGCCTGCGGTGGCATCTCGGGCTACAACGCAGAAAATCAGCGCCCCGGCCCGGCAAATCTCTTCAATGTCACCACCAAGCGCCTGACCATGAAAGGGCTGATTGCAGGCGACTGGCTCCCGCGCCAGACCATGTTCGAGGACGAAGTCGGCAGCTACTACCGTGGAGGCAAGCTCAAGAACAAAGAGACCGTGGTGCATGGCATTGATAAAGCCGTCGGGGCGTTTATCGGGCTCTTTGAGGGCGATAATACCGGCAAGATGGTAGTGGATCTCTCATGACACCTACTGGGGCAGCTCCACCCGAGCGCCATCCTGCCCTCTCGCTGCTTGGGTGCTTTGCCGCCTCACGGGGAGCCGTGTTTGTCGCCAACGACCGCTGGTACCAGGAGCTGGTGAAGCCGACGTGGAAGTGGTGTGCCATGAAAAGTAAGTATGGGGAAACTCTCGTGCGTGCCTTCCAAATCTTCACGCAGATAGACGGCACACAAGCAGCCGCTGCGTTTGCCAACTACGCCTTTTTCTCGCTGTTTCCTCTGCTCATCTTATTTGTCACCGTCGCCTCCTTCTTTGTCAACCGGGAGCAGGCAGGTACCGCCGTGCTTGGCTACCTAAAAGACTATGTTCCCATTACCGGTGAACTTCAGGCCTCACTCTTTGAGACCCTCACCAGTGTGATCAAAGCCCGTGGCCAAGCAAGCCTCGTTGCGGTGCTGTTTCTAACTTGGGGCGCGTTGCAGTTCTTCACCATCCTTATCTCCTCCACCAACCGAGCATGGGGCTTTCCCTCCTACAACTGGTGGCAGCTCCCCCTCAAGAGCCTAGCGTTTCTTGCAGGTATGGCAGCAGCCGTGCTTCTTGGGGTTGTGGTTCCCATCTCCACTCCCCTTAAGACACCTGCGCTACCCCTACTCGTCGTCTTTTTCAGTGTGAGCCTCCTCTACCGATTCGCGCCCCGCCAGCGTGTTCCGTATAGACATATCTGGCCCATAGCCTTGATCGCCACGGTGGCACTCCAGACACAAAATAGCCTCTTCATGGTCTATATCACGAGTATTGTAAAACTGAATGTTGTCTATGGAGCATTTGGGGTTGTCATGGCCCTGCTGCTCTGGATCTACTTTTCCGGTAGTATTTTGATTTTTGGAGCGTGCCTTTGCGCAGTGCAGAACAAAGAAGACAAAAATCAGGATAAACGAATGGCCGCACAATGACGGTAAACAAGAAGAACAATCTCTCCATCGTTCTTGCTTCTGGAGATGGGCCAGCAGGAGTATAGCACTTTGCTTCTTGGCCCTGTCGCTCGTGTGGGTGAGCCGCTTGCGACCACATAGCGGCCGTGGCAGTCAGTTCACCTAGTTTCCAGAAATCAGGGAACCTTCGCTACTTGCTCAGCGTCTACTACTGGCAAGAGATACCCGGCGGGGGAATGCTCTTGGTAAGCTGATGTTTCGCAAGCACACGATCTTAATGCTCGTCTTCGCAATGATGACGACCTTCCTGGCTCCAGCCCGGTTCGTACTCGCTTGCCGAATGCAATCTCAAGCCACGGCCTGCCCTATGATGGCGGCTCAGCAGAAAGCCGAGGGGCTATCCTGCTGCGCAAAGAAGGTGGCGCCACCGACTACCTCAATCTCCGGGCGCTGCTGCTGCAAGATGCAGCCAGCCCCAACGTCACCTAGCCTGCCTGAGGGGATGATAGCAGCGGAGAGTCCTGTCTTCGTACTCAGCACAGTGGGTGCCCAAGTTGCTACTTCTCCTCTGACAACGGTCTCTCTAGCCGCTACGGCACAGGAGATTTCGGCTCCACGTGGGCCACCGCGTCCGTTCGCGGCCCTTCGCGGTCCTCCCCTCTTTTCCTAACCCCCACTGCGAGGCAACTCACGCCTTGCGGCTTTTCGTCGCTTGCAGTACGTACGTACTGACCTCCACAGGAAAAGAAAAACATGTTTACAACACGGCGTGTTGCCTTTGGCACACTCGCCCTGGTGGCGCTACTTAGCGCACCTCACCCAGTCCTCGCTCAAGTCACTTCGGCACCGGCCGCCACCCAGAAAATAGTTGGCAAGTATCAGATCGTGCTCCGCCTTCCTGCTGAGGGGGTCTTTGCAGGGGAGCAGATTGATATCGAGTTCCGCCTGCTCGACACCAGCAAGATCGACCCCGTGTCGGGGGCCACGGGCGTCACTCGCGTCCAGACCCGCGCTATTGTCACCATGCCCGAGATGGCGGGGATGCCTGCGCAAAACCCCAAGATCCACACGGAGGGGGTTCCGGGCGACTACGGGCTTGAGTGCTACTTCCCCCACGGTGGCCAGTACCAGATCGCGCTGAGTTTAAGCGTACCGGGTGAGCCCAAGCCCATCACGGCGAGCTTCTTAGTGGATGTCCAAGACGCTGAGGCGCGGCAGGGCAAGAAGCCCGTTCCAAAGCCCTACTTCGTCGAGGTTAAGAGTGTCGGCGCGGCAGTCGCGGGCAAGCCTGTTGAGCTGCGCTTTGCTATCCGAGACACAAAAACCAAAGCGATTGTCAAGGACTTTGACATTGCCCACACCAAGGTTTTTCACCTGCTCATCACCAGTAAAGACCTCGCCTGGTTCGCACATGAGCACCCGGAGGCACAACCCGATGGTACGTTCACCCACACACAGGTCTTTCCCAGCGGCGGTGAGTACCGGATCTACGGCGATGTTGCTCCGAAAGGCGCGGGTTCGCAGATTCTCGGCACAACGCTCAAGGTGGCTGGCCCTGCGGCAAAGCCCGTTCCGCTCGTGGTAGGCGGGACGAAAAATACGGTGGATGGGATCACGGCGAATTTTAGCACAGCAACGAGTCCGATTCCCATCGGCAAGAGCACGATGCTCACCTTCAAGCTGACCGATAGTGCGGGCAAGCCCATTACCGATCTAGAGCCCTACTTAGGGGCATTTGGCCACCTGATGATCATTCATCAAGACGGCCAGACCGTGGTTCACAGCCATCCTGCCGAGGACGAGGCAGGTCTTGCAGCCTCGAAACGAGGTAATGTTGCCTTCAATGCTCGCTTCCCTAAGCCAGGGATCTACAAAGCTTGGGGCCAGTTCCAGCGCGGTGGGCAGGTCATCACGATCCCCTTTGTCGTCAAAATAGGAGGGGCTAAGTGAAGCCGCTTCTCACCGTGTTACTCGCTCTCGCGCTCGTCGGCCCTGCTCTCGCACATCCCCCCAAAGGCGCGAAGAAGCTTGGCCCCAGCAAGGCCACACCGATCTTAAAGCAGGCACTGGATGCCAAGAAAAAGGGCGACATGAAGGGCTACGAGGCGGCGCTCTTGGCGGCCAAGAAGATTCTCGCCGAGGAGGGGCGCTTTGCTTGCTGCATCGGGGGCGGCTGCGCAGAGTGCGCCCTAGAAGGCAGCTGTGGCTGCGCGGCGAATCTCTTTGAGAAAAAAGGCGTCTGTAAGACCTGCCTAGAGGGCATCAAGGCGGGCAATGGCCGCTACGACAATCTCACGCCGGACATGCTCTTTGAGCAGCTCATGGAGATGGAGATGAAAGGGACATTTGGCCCGTGGCGCATGAGTCGCGAAGGCTCCGGCACGACTTGGCTTCCGGAGTCTAGCCCGATGTACGGCAAGATGAGCGAGCTTGGGAGCTGGCAGCTGATGCAGATGGGTCTTGCGACTCTTGCCTATGGCGACGCGGGTGGTAAGCGAGGAGAGAGCCAGACCTATGGCGCGACCCAGTACATGCTCATGGGGCAAAAGCGCGACGAAAAAGAGCGCGTTCTGGGTCTGCGCGGCATGTTCTCACTCGACGCGCTCACCAATGGCAAGAAGGGCTATCCGAATCTCTTCCAGACAGGCGAGACGGCCAACGGCCAGCCGCTCAAAGACCGCCAGCACCCCCACGATCTGATCATGGAGCTAGCCGCCACCTACAGCGCCCCACTCGGGGGAGATAAGCGTGGCTTTCTCTACCTGGCACCGGCGGGTGAACCTGCGATTGGCCCAGCGGCGTTTCAGCACCGGCCCTCAGCCTGGGACAACCCGAGCGCGCCTATCTCGCACCACTGGCTTGATGGCACCCACATTACCTACGGGGTCGCAACGGCGGGTGTGACGGCAGGGGATAAGTGGAAGGTGGAGGGCTCGATCTTCAATGGGCGTGAGCCGGGCGAGGATCGCAACAACATTGATCCGATACGCCTCAACTCCTATGCGGGCCGCATTACGCATAACCCAACCAAGGATTTAAGCTTTCAAGCATCGTACGGCTTTCTCGAGTCCCCAGAAACCCTGGAGCCAGGTGTGAACCAGCACCGTCTGACCCTTTCCGCGATGCACAATACAGCGTTCGAGAACGGTGATAACCTGGCGTCGATGGTTGCCATTGGACAGAACCTAAAGGACGGTGGCAAGACCACAGCGCTTCTGGCGGAGACCGCGTATACCCACGGCAGACAGACCTACTTCGCACGGCTCGATAACACCCAAAAAGACGAGCTGGTCGGCGTGCCCACGGGAGTCTACCGGGTGCAGAAGCTCTCGCTTGGTGGTGTCCACAACCTCAAGCAAGACGAGCGCGGCCAGCAAGGTGTCGGTGCATCGCTCGATTTCTATTCGTACCCTTCGACTCTCAAAGCCTCTTACGGTACTGCACCAGTCTCGGTCAACGTCTTCTACCGCTGGCGATTCGGCAGGATGTAACCCCGCGCCGTTCTATCGCGTTCGACGGATGGAGCAGCGACGGGGCGAGGTGAGACGATTACAGTCCTGGGTGGAGAAGGCGAAAGCCCCAGCTGTCGTACGCGTTGGTCGGAGCGATGTTGAACCGATCCACGCAGCGGAAGTTCACCGCGTATTCGTCGACCCAGGAGCCGCCCTTTAGGTAGCGACTAGCGCTATCCGGGCCGTCGCTGCACCACTGCCACACATTACCCGCCATATCAGACAGGCCATGGCTGTTCACGAAGATGTTAGAGCTACGCTTAACAGGAGCAGTACCCTTATCATCACTCGTCTTTGTCCACCAAAGCTGATCCGAAGGCGCATCATTGCCCCAAGGGTACTCAATATTTCTACCACCATCGCGAGCCGCGTACTCGAACTCAGCGCTCGTCGGCAAGCGACCACCCGCCCATGTCGCAAACGCGCTAGCCTCGTTCCCGCTTACATACACCATAGGATGATCGTCTATCCAGTCCCAAGAAGGCTTATCCTTTGGCATGCTCTTACCCGTCGCCGCGCAATACGCTTTATACTGAGCCACCGTAACAGGAGTCGCGTCCATCCAGAAGTCTGCAATCGTGCCGTTGCCAGGGACAAAACACATCTCCGCGTTGCCCTTGCGCGTCTTGCGAGAACCCTTGACCTTGCCAGCCGGAACTACAGGATCGGGGATAGGCTCGGGCTCAAGACGCACATCGTACTCGCTTACCACGCCACGCTTGATTACGACTTCCCCACCATCCGCTTTGAATCCACGAGCCGTGATCAACACAGAAACAGACTTGCTCTCACTCTCTGTTAAGTCCTCGCCGTACGAACCACCCGAGACGACTGCACCATTCACTTTGATAACCGCACCCGCAGGCGCGTTCTTGAAAACCAAGCTCGCACGGAAGCTCTTCTTCGCTACCCTTGCCGCCTCAACGATAGGCGCAGGCTCTGCCGCTGCAATCACCTTGGTGGAGAACACCAGCTTTCCGGTGCCGTTACGGGCATAATCGGGCGTTTGCTTCTTCCCACGCTCTTTAGCCCACTTCTTTACCTCACCCGCCGTGTACGCCGTCACGTCCTCAAGGCTCAGCGACGCTGCTTTCCCACTCAGGCCCTCCAGCAGGAACTTGGTGAACACACTATGCCCGAAGCTGGGCTCTTCAAACGCACGTTCCCCCTCAGAGCACGCAAACAGCACCGCACTGGCGCTGCCCTCGCCGCCACCCGCACGTGCGACCACGCCTAGGGTCTTGGCAAAGTCCGAGGTCAGCTTGTTATCCCCCTCCCCCTTCCCTGCCTCTGGGTCGTTGCGGCAGGCATCCATGATGAGAATAACCTGCTTGGCCTTGATCTTCTTGAGCTTGCTTTGGAGCGTCGCCACCGGCACCGATGAGATCGAGAGCGTCTCCACTGAGGAGGGATCAGCATTGATCGAGCCTAAAAAGTTCTGCCCCTCTTTGCTGAAGCCATGCCCCGAGAAGTACAGCACAAATGTGTCCTCAGGCCCGATCTCCGTGGCGAGGTTGTCCAGCGCCTTGAAGACATTGACATTGGTGGGCTTGAGCCGCGCATCGGTGGTGTCGCTGGTAAGCAGACGCACCGTGCCAAAGCCCAGGCTCTCGCGCAAGGCCGTGCCCACCGCCGTGACGTCTGTCACGGCGAAGTTCAGCCGTGCGATATCCGGGCTATCGTACTGCTCTACCCCGATCAGCAAGGCAAACGACTTACCCTGCTGCGCGGAGAATGCCGTGAGCGGAAATGCCAGGGCGGTTAAGCCCGAGACAAGAAGAGAGCGCCGGTTCATGAGAGTATTATAACGCAAGACAATATCACCGTGTGACAGCGCATCTGCGTGCCCCCTCGTTTGCCGCCCCGTGAACGAGGCGTCTGGGTAGCCTGCGGCTGTGAAGCCCGTGCCCAGAGGGCGCCCAGGTCGGAGCCTAAGCGACGGGGAGAGGTGAGACGACTACAGTCCTGGATGGAGGAGGCGAAAGCCCCTGAAGCTGTCGGCGTTGGTCGGATTGTTGTTGTACCGGATCGCGCAGCGGTAGTTGACCGCGCCGCTGTAGTTCCAGGAGCCGCCGCGAAGTACCTTATACGAACCTGA
>JAPLCP010000025.1:0-7251 GCA_026392155.1 Armatimonadota bacterium
ATGGTGGACATGGACATTGTTGCCACCGGCACGGGAAAGTACGTCGAAGTGCGCGGCACCGCCGAAGGCCGCCCGTATGACCGCAAACAGATGGATCGGCTCCTCGACACCGCCAATATCGGCTTGGAGACTCTCTTCCGCAAGCAAAAAGAAGCTCTCGATGGTATCGCTTTTTAGTCTACAAAGACAAACTCGCTGGTGTTAAAGAGCAGGCGGCAGAGGTTCTCAAGGCCGTTTTTCTGGACATAGGCGAGTGTCTCGCTGTGCTCGGCGACGCTGGGAGAGCGGCCTAGCGCGAGCCGAAATGCTTCGGTGACTTGTTGGGTTTTCGGCAGCGCGGCGAGGCGCCTGGCGAAGCGCTCGGACTGGTCGATCAGAAACGGGTCGTTGAGGAGTGCGAGGCTCTGCAAAGCCGTCAGCGTGGTGTTGCGCACGGGGGTGTTGATGCTCGGATCGGCGCAGTCCAGGCAGTCCAACAGCGGGTTGGGGACACTGCGCACGGTGAATCGGTAGACTGTTCTGCGAAACGTCGCGGGGTCGGTGATGTGGGCCAGGTCGGTGTGGTCATAGATCGGCGAGTGATCGTCCTTGAAGGCAAAGAGCACAAATCCGGGGCCGCCCGCTTTCCGATCCAGCGCTCCACTGACGGCGAGCACGCTGTCGCGCACTTCCTCTGCCTCCAGCCGCCGTCGGTTCTGCCGCCAGAGCAGGTGGTTGTCGGCATCGAGCTTTTCGGCCTTGGGGTTCGCGGCGACGCTTTGTTTATAGCCGCGGCTCATCACGAGCAGCTTATGGAGCTTCTTGAGCGAGCCTTGGGCATCATCGCGGAACCAGAGGGCGAGGGCATCCAGTAGCTCGGGGTGCGTGGGAGTCGCGCCGTTCTTGCCAAAGTCGCTGAGAGTCTCCACAATCCCACGCCCAAAGTGTCCCTGCCAGACCCGGTTGACAATGCTGCGCCAAGTCAGTGCGTTGTCTTTACTCGTCAGCCAGTGTGCCAGCGCCGCCCGGCGTGCGCCTTCGTCGGGCGTGTCGGAAAAGACCGCGCCAAAGAGTGCGCCCGGCCCGACGGTTTCTTTGGGGCTCTCGACTTCCCCGCGATTTAGGAGTGAGATCAGGCGTGGCGCGTGGGGCAGGGCGGCGTAGGTGAGCTTGCCAAAGCCACTGCGGCTATCGAAGCCATCGTTGAGAAAGGTAGTGCTCCAGCGCCCTGCTTGGATGCTATCCCGTGCGGCAACTTTTCCCGTACGCCCGATGTTCTTCCCGCCGGAGAGAATCTGCACCTCAGCGAGGGCAAAGATAAAGTCATTGGTGCGCGGCCAGAGCTTGGTAGCAGTGATCCGAACCACCCGCCCGATCTTACCTGCCAGCTTGACCTCGTAGGGGGCATTACCGGGGTTGGGGAAGTCTGCGTCTGTCTTATCATCCACCACGATCCCATCCACCTCGATCTTGAAGCGCACGGGGAAGCCGAAGCCAGGCGTGTCTGCAAAGTCGGTGGGGCGGGCAGGGATCAAACGGAGCGTGTCGAGGGGCTGGGGCTTACCTAGATCTACCTGCACCCACTTTTCTACTCCCGTGGTTTTCTCAATCGCGCTGTGGTAGCCATTGCTGGGGCTCCCCGGAGTGGGGTGCTCTCCCTCGGCATAGGCCCGGTCACCGCGCTCAATTCCTGAGAACACGGCTTGAAGCCGGTAGTAGTCCTTTTGCGGGATCGGGTCGAACTTGTGATCGTGGCAGCGGGCGCAGTGCACCGTGACACTGTTAAAGGTCGCCATCGTGTTGGTGACAATGTCGTCCCGATCCAACACTCGTGTTTTCTCTTTGTCTACCGTACCCTCGCGTAGCTCCGCCTGTCCTACAAAGTCCCACGGCCCCGCGACGAGAAAGCCGGTCGCGACAATCCCCGCTGGGGCGCCGGGCGTGAGCACATCCCCTGCCACTTGCTGCTGCACAAACTGCGTGTAGGGGATGTCTTGATTCAGCGCTCCGATCACCCAGTCGCGGTAGGGCCAAGCATTGTCTCGGCGCTTGTCCTTGTCGTAGCCATGCGTGTCGCCGTAGTGCACCAAGTCCAGCCACTTGCGCCCCCAGCGCTCGCCGTACGCAGGGGATGCCAGTAAACGATCCACAAGTCTCTCGTAGGCATCGGGTGCCTTGTCCGCCACAAACGCCGCAATTTCGGTAGGCGTCGGGGGGAGGCCGGTGAGATCAAAGCTCAGCCGGCGGATCAGCGTGCGCCTGTCGGCCTCGGGCGAAAATCCCAAGCCCCTCGCTTGGAGCTTGGTGAGGAGGTAGGTGTCGATGAACCTCTCCTCCCCAACCCTCCTCTCCCGGGCGCTCCTTCCGGGTGCCCTCTGGGCGTGGGAAAGGAGGGAGTTAGAGGGTGGATTGTTCCCTTTCCCAGTGAGGTACGAACGCCCGGGAGAGGGGGCAGGGGGAGAGGTGAGAGAGGTGAGAGAGGTGAGAGAGGTGAGAGAGGTGAGGGGTTGCCAGGCCCAGTGAGGCTTCTCGGGCTTGGTGGCACGTGCCCAGGCGGCGAGGGGCGTGAGCTCACTCTGAGCAAGCTTGCCGCTGGGGGGCATTTTAATTTCTCCGTCGTAGGCAACGGCAGCGAGGACTTTCTTCGCAAGTGCCGCCGTGAGGGGTCTATCGAGGCGGACACCCGCCGATGCCTGCTCGGGGCCGTGGCAAGAGAGGCAGCGTGTCTTGAGGACGGTTGCTGCCGCCGTGGGTTGGGGCTGGGCGTGGGCTATCGTGCCCAGGACCAGCAAAACGCCGCAAAGAAAATGCCGCACCATGGGGGTTTATTCCCGATAGTGCGGCAGGTCTCCTGCTTTGGATCGCCCCCGTTTGTCCTCTCGGTTAGAGCGGGAGAGCTTGAGAGCCTACGGCTGCGAAGGGCGTGCCGCCCATAATACGGAGGCGAGCTACACTACTGGAGCATCGCGTCGGCAGCCTTGGCCACGTCGGCGACCTTGGCTGCATCCACATCCACAAAGTTGCTGCGGACACGGGAGGCGCGCCATAGGATCACGGTGTTCTGAGCTTCGGGGCTGATCTTGTAGCTGGCGATATCCGATGCCGAGGTGCCTTGGGGGAGGAACACCAGTGGGATGGTGATCCCCTTCTCGGTAGCGATCTTCTTAATGGTCGCTGTGGCTTCGGGGCCGCTCATGAAGACCGCAAAGCTCTTTAGGCCTTTCCCGGAGCGGGCATTGACCACTTTTTGCAGGTCGACGAGAAGCTGACCGGCCTTGGCGGGGTCGTTCTTAACAAAGGCGGCGAGCACGGGGGAGCCACCGTACTGGCAGCGGTAGCAGAGCTCCTTGCCCTTGTTAGGGCCGGTGACATCGACGACCTGGAAGGGAGCGGGCTGCACACCCGGCTTGAGGCCGGACTCGATTGCGGCGAATGCTGCGACTGCCAGCAGGCTGGCGGCAGCGACTAGACCAAACTTGAGATTCATGCTTTTCAATTCCTTATTTTAGAGTTCCCGAACATAGTGCAACAGATCAACGCGCTCCTCTGCGGAGAGAAGCTCGATCTTTCCATGAAGGCTATTCGTATTTTGTTGCGTAAATACCTCCTCTAGGGTTGTGGCCTTCCCATTGTGTAGGTAGGGCGCACTGTCGTAGACCCCCTTGAGGCGCGGCACTTGCAAAGACACGCCCTCAGGGGTGGTGCCGATCCAAGCCTTGCGCTCTCCCCCAAACCGTGGCCCCGAGTGGCAGGTGGTGCAGGCCGCTTTTCCTTCAAAAAGTAGTTTACCCCGAAGTGCGGCGAGAGTAAATGCGCCGGTGGGAGTACGGTAGGGATTGGGGGGCTCGGGGATGGCGCCGACATAGTCTGCGAGGGCGGCTTTCTCGCTCTCGGTGATAGTGGGAGTTTGCAAGAGGCCCTTGAGCTCGCCCTCGACAAAGTGCCGAATAGTCGGCTCGTGGCCGCTCCAGCGATACGGCGAGCTTCCCCCAATGTCACCACGGAGCGCCTTGGCGTTGCGGTCGGTCTGCTTGCCGAGGGCATCAGGGACATGGACAAACTTCCAGGAGATGCCATCGGTGCCGCCATCGGGGTGGCAGGAGTTGCAGCTAAACTGCTCACCATTGACGATCTTGGCGCTGGCAAAGAGGTAGCGCCCGAGGAGGTTGGGGTCTTTGCGTGGAGTGGCTCCCAGCGAGACGCGGCGGAGGATTTTGAGCGTGGTGGGATCAAGGACGGCCAGGTCGTTGCCGAGTAAATTCGCGACCCAGAGCTCTTTCTTATCTGGGGTGAAGGCCAGCCCACGCGGATGCGCCCCAATATCCGAGACCGTACGCGTCACGCCCTCGCCATCGACGGGCACGACATTGACACTGTCGCCGCCACTACAGGTCACGTAAGCAAGCTGCTCCCGTGCGTCGAGTACCACCGAGTCCGGGTCGGAGACATCGGTGCCCATGAGATCCAGCCAGAGGTTCTCGATCCCGTTGCGCGGGCCGCCGGGGGCTTGGACAAAGGCCTGGTTGGACCAGATCCCGATAGGAGTCTCGGTGGGGCGCTCGTTCTGGGCACGCTGACCCACGGCAAAGACATGGCGCCCGTCGGCAAAGGCCGCGACCCCGCGCAGGTTGACCGAGGGAACCTTGGCCGTCCCCCGCGCTGCAAGGCTCGCCGTGTCGAAGTAGCTCACGGTTCCGGCGGTGAGGTTGGCCGCGACGAGCGTGCTGCCATCGGGGGTGAGGGCGAGCGCTTGAGGCCGGTGCCCCGTGGGAAGGGTCGCCGTGATTTTTCGTGTGGAGATATCCAGCACCGCCACTTGGTTGAGCTGGCTCACAGAGAAAAAGGCTCGCTTCCCATCCGGAGTGACCACCACATCCCAAGGCATCCCCCGCAGGGGGAGTGTCTCGGTCTTGTTGGCCTTGAGGTCGAGAAACGCGACGGAGCCGCTGAAGCTATTGGTGACCAGCGCCAGTGCACCGTCGGGGGTGACCGCCACGCCCGTGGGCTGCATCCCACCAGTTGGTATATGCCGCAGTACTTTTCCCGTCGCCCGCTCAATCACCGCGAGCGCACCTTCGTCGTACTCCGTCACCAGCGCGAGGGTGCCATCGGGGGTGAAGGCCACTTCATAGGGGCCACGGTTACCGCCCACAGCGAGCTGCACGGCAGGCGAGGGGGGCACGGAGTCCTGTGCCCGCAGGGGGAGCAGGGCTCCCCCGACCAGGCTTCCCAGCGCCCCGATTCCGAGGAGTACATGACGCATCATACGGCAATTGTACCTCTCATGGACGGTAAACGTCCTGTTCGGAACCATGGGGAACTTGTTGTCTAGACACGGCTCCTGTGATGTGTGTTACGGGACGGGGAAAGAGCTACAGCCCCCTGGTTTTTTCGTTTTTCTCATCTGCGCAGAGATGCAAGCTATGGCGACGATGGCTATGTCAGGATCTCCGAGATGATCTTCCCGTGCACATCGGTCAGGCGGCGGTCAATGCCGTTGTGCCGGAAGGTCAGGCGCTTGTGATCTATTCCGAGCAGATGCAAGACCGTGGCGTGCTGGTCGTAGCAGTACGTAGGGTTGACCGCTGCACGGAAGCTCCACTCGTCGCTCTCGCCATAGCTGGTGCCACCTTTAATGCCGCCACCCGCCATCCAGCTCGTAAACGCCGCCGGATTATGATCGCGGCCCTTGCCACCTTGGCTGCAGGGCATTCGTCCAAACTCCGTGGTCCAGATCACGATGGTGTCATCGAGCAGGCCGCGTGCCTTGAGGTCTTTGAGCAGCGCGGCGGCGGGCCTGTCCAGCTCCGCGCCGAGCATCCCGTGATCTCTCGCTAAGTCTTCGTGCGAGTCCCAGTTGCGCCGAGGGAAGCCATTGTCCGCGCCGCTCCAGATCTGCACAAAGCGCACGCCGCGCTCTAAAAGGCGCCGCGCGGTCAGGCAGCGCCGCCCCAGATCGGCCGTGAGGGGATCGTCCACGCCATAAAGCCTGCGCGTCTCCGGCGACTCCCCCGTGATATCGAGCACCTCGGGAGCGGAGAGCTGGAGCCGTGCGGCGAGAGCGTAGGACTGGAGCCGGGCACTAAGGCGTGTGTCACCGGGCCGCGTGGCTTGGTGGGCCTTATTGAGCTTCTGCAAGAGCGCCTGGCTCTCACGCTCGCTCTGGGGCGTCAGATAGGGGCGCTCGGGCGGAAACAGATCGTAGATCGGGGTCTTCGTGCCGGCTTTCACCACGGTTCCCTGGTGCGTTGCGGGCAGAAACCCCGCGCCCCAGTTCGCCGGACCGTTGGGCGGGACGCCACGGTTGTCGGGGAGCACCACAAATGTCGGCAAGTTGTCGTTGAGCGAGCCAAGGCCGTAGCTGAGCCACGCGCCCATGCTAGGAAAGCCGGGCAGGACAAAGCCGGTGTTCTGCATAAATGTCGCCGGGCCATGCACATTGGACTTGGCGACCATCGCGTAGAGAAACGCCATATCGTCCACGCACTCCGCCAGATTTGGAAAGAGCCCACTCACCCAGCGTCCGCTCTTGCCGTAGCGCTTCCACTCCCACGGTGAGGGCATCACCACGCCCGGCGCGCTCTGGAACAGCTCCACTTTCCCACCGGGATCGAACTTCTCGCCGCGCCGCTTAATCAGCTCGGGCTTGTAGTCAAACGTGTCGCACTGGCTGGCCGCGCCAGACATGAAGAGCTGCACCACACGCTTCGCCTTGGGCGCATGGTGCAGGGTCTGATTCTCGATAAAGCTGAGCGCCAGTGTGTCTAGCATAAGAGCTACCTATTTTTCACTTTGACCTGGACTTGCCAGATATTCTCTAGGGCAACTTTGGGATCAAAAGGACGGACGTTGATCAGGCGGAGATAACCCGTGCCAGGAGCGGTTGTCTCAAAAATGAATGTCTCCTCGCCACCCGCCCCGACCAGACGTGGATTGGCGGGTGTCTGGGTGTACTTACGGCTTTTGAGCTTCCAGGGATCGTTCCCACTGAAAAAATACCAGCTATAGCCCGTTGAGGGGTTGGCGGGGAGACGAATTGTTATCGTCTCCCCACGCTTAACCGTGATCTCTTTATCGTTGTCCAAAACACCAAGGACTCTCGGCGGAGACTGGTGCGCCGTGGCCAGAAGCGCGGTGGCCAGAAACGTGGCTCCTAAGAGGGGGAGAGTACGAGCGAGTTGTCGAGACATGGACAATTTTACCATTTTCGTCTGGAACGACTGCATGTATTTCCTGAAGCCTGTGCAACTCTGCCGACGGCGACGTTGTAGA
>JAPLCP010000025.1:7296-18253 GCA_026392155.1 Armatimonadota bacterium
TGGTGTGGCGTGGACGTGCTGGTACGGGATAAATTCTCCGCACTGGGACGTGGAACCGTTGGGCTGATCACGAACCACACGGGGCTTACCATAGACGGTGTGGCGACCGCAGATATTCTGGCGGAGTCCTCTGCCGTGCAGCTTAAGGCGTTCTTTGGGCCGGAGCATGGGATTCGCGGCGCAGTGGATGAGAAAGTCCCAGATGGCAAAGACCCTAAGACGGGCCTGCCGGTGTACTCTCTCTACGGCGAGCGCTACGAGCCCACAGCGGAGCAGCTTGCGGGAATCGAGACCCTGGTCTACGACATCCAGGATGTGGGTTGCCGCTTCTATACGTTCCTCTCTACCCTAGGGCACTGTCTGACGGCGGCGGCAAGGCACGGAAAGCGCTTTATCGTCCTGGATCGTCCTAACCCCATTGGCGGCGTCGCGATGGAAGGTCCGATTGCAGACAAAGACAAGCTCGCCTTTGTCGCGTACCACCCGATCCCGGTGCGCCACGGCATGACCATGGGCGAGATGGCGCGGCTGATCGTCGCTGAGAAAAACCTGAAAGTGGATCTCACGGTCGTCCCCTGCGAGGGCTGGAATCGTCGCGACTACTTCGACACCACCAGCCTTACCTGGGTCAATCCCTCGCCCAACATGCGCTCTCTCACGCAGGCAACGCTCTATCCGGGAATCGGGCTGGTCGAGTTCACCAATCTCTCCGTAGGCCGGGGTACCGACACGCCGTTTGAGTGGATCGGGGCTCCGTATATCGAGCCGCGTCGGCTGGCAAGTGCACTCAATGCGAAGAATCTCCCAGGTATTCGCTTTATCCCCGTGCGCTTCACGCCCAAGGCCAGCAAGTTCGCAGGTGAGCTCTGTGGCGGTGTCAACTTTCTGGTGACCGATCGCCTAAAGCTCCAGCCCGTGCGAGTTGGTCTGGAGTTGGCACTCACGCTTCGCAAGCTCTACCCGAGTGCGTGGCAGGCGGAGAAGCTCATGACGCTGCTGGTCAATCGTCAGGCGATGGACGGCGTCTTGGCAGGCGAGGACTATGCGAGTCTTGCTCGCCGCTGGAGCCCCAGCCTGCGCACGTTTGCCAATCGCCGCAAGCCACACTTGCTCTATCCGTAAAAATAAACTTTCGGGTTTTTATCAGAATCAGGGGTTCTCACC
The DNA here is from genome assembly GCA_026392155.1 of Armatimonadota bacterium. Lineage (GTDB taxonomy): Bacteria > Armatimonadota > Armatimonadia > Armatimonadales > Armatimonadaceae > Armatimonas. Next base: position 8,461 of record JAPLCP010000025.1, read on the forward strand.
CGTTCTAGGGGTGAAAGCGGGGGAGAGACCTCCGCAAGAACCAACCAAGAGGAAACCTGAGACAATGAAAACGATCTTTACCCAACTGACGATCTGCGCCGCCGCTCTTTTGAGCCTGACCACCCTGAGCCTCGCTCAGACGCAGACCACCGAGAAAGCTGCCCCTAAAGCCGCTGTGATGGCGACGAAGAAAGCCCCCAAGGCTGCGAAAACGACCAAGGCGGAAGCGGGAATGGTCGCGCTCAACAAAGCGACGGCCAAGGAGCTAGAGAGCCTTCCGGGAGTCGGCCCCGCCATCGCCGAGCGCATCGTCGCCTACCGCACCGAGCAAGGCAAGTTTAGCGAGCTCAGCGAGCTGATGAAAGTGAAGGGAATCGGGGAGAAGAAGCTCGCCCAGCTCCGTCCGCACCTCACCCTCGACTAGGCTTCCGGCGTGGCGTGATACGATGGGAGCGTGCTAGATCACCTGATTTCGATGCCGCTCCCCTTTACGCCGGGGGGCATTATCTTTGACTGCGACGGTACCCTGGCGGACACGATGCCGCTCCACTACCAGGCATGGCGAGCCACTCTTGACCGTGCGGGGCACCCGACAATGTTTACTCGGGAGCAGTTCTATGCCTGGGCCGGGGCGCCTGCCTACGAGATTCTAGAGTGGCTTTCCCAGCAGCACCAAGTGACACTCGCACTGGCGGAGCTGACCCATGAAAAAGAGATGACCTACCAGAAACTCATTCCTCAGCTCACGCCTATCGAGCCTGTTCTCGCGGAGCTTCGGCGCTTTTACGGGACTGTCCCTCTGGCGGTGGTTTCAGGAGGGATGCACGCACTCGTCGAGGAGACACTGGACATCTTGGGGATTCGAGACTGCTTTGTGCGGATCATTGGCTCCGAGGATGTTAACAAAGGCAAGCCTGATCCCGAGGGGATGCTGCTTGCTGCCGCAGCGCTCGGTGTAGCACCTGCGGATTGCGTCGTCTACGAGGATGGTCCGGCAGGGCTCGAGGCGGCGCGGCGTGCCGGGATGCGTGCCGTGGACATTATGAAGTTTATCGGTTAGAATTACCGAAGCGATGTCTGCAACCCTACCCTCTTCAACCCCGTCCCCCAAACCCGAAAATCGTCTGGCGACACGTCTCTTCGCCTTCGTGGTAATCGTGGCGGGGCTGGCTCTGGTGGGTTATGTTTTTTTGACCGCGAAACAGCTCTTTGAGGCCCCCTCGCAACCTTTGCCGACTCCACCGCCGACGCCTAAGCCACTACCCGGTGCGACGCCTGCGCCGGACAACAACGCGGCGGGTGCTGGTGCGCTTCAGGCGGGCTGGCTGTTCGTGGGCTACATCAAGCGGCTGCTGGCCTTGCTCATGATGTGTATCGCCGGGAGCATTGTCGCCGCCCTCGGAGTTCGACTCTGGGGTAAGCGCTAGCTCCGCGCCGTCGGGGAACACGACCGAGTCGCCTGGCCTTAGCTTGCGCCCTCGCCGTTGCTCGGGCTCCCCATTGATCTCGAAGCCGCCCTCTTCCAGCAACCGCTTCGCCTCACCGCCCGTCATGGCGATTCCGAGCGCTTTTAGAAGCTGACCCAGGGTAATAAACTCCCCACGTACCTCAAATCCTTCGTCCATTTTAGGATAATCCCTCCCGGTAAATTGTCAGTGCCACGCGCATTGAGGGGAATGCAATCTCGTCTAGTTCCACGTCTTTAGGGTCAAGCCAGAGTGCCTCGCTTGCCTCATCTTTGGCCAGTATAAGCGCTTCTTGCGAGGGGCATCCCATAAAAAAGAGATCGCAGACAGGGTAGATAAGCCCTTTGTAGTGATAGCCATTAGGCGAGGAGCAGAAAAACGTGACCTGGTCAACACTTAACCCTACCTCTTCTTGGAGCTCTCTTACCAATGCCACTTCGGCACGTTCCCAGGGATCAACAAAGCCACCCGGTACAGCCAGCATTCCTTGAGCGGGTTGGCGTGCCCGGCGAATAAAGAGCATTTTTCCATCGGAGCGAACCACGAGTGCTGAGGCGGAGACTGTGGCATTAAAGTGAAGAGAGAATCCGCAGCTCTCACAGCTAAATGTGCGCTCTGTGGTAATGCCGCCTTGCTTGCCACACTGAGGGCAGAAATGAAAGCGCTCATGGGCCGGAAGAAAATCATTCATAGCTCTGGCTATAGTACCGTACTAGGTACAATCCCTGTATGGCCTTGCCGATCCTGCCTGCACTGGTTCAGCAGCTCCCTGCCTCAAATATCTGGGAAGCGCTGTATTGGAGCGTCGAGGCACGTGGGCCGCTTCTTGCGATAGAGATAGAGAGCTGGGAGCCACTTCCCAATCTGCCCGAAGCTGCGCTGGGGGTGCAAAATGCCGCTGAGCTTCTCACGCGCTACGATGCCACTCTGGTGCGCTGTGGAGGAATCACGGTTGCTACGGCCCGGACGATGCGCCTCTACGATCCGCCGCGTGTGCCCGTAGGACTGAGCGAGAAGCTACGCGATGTTGCACCTAATACCTACCTCTACATGTTACTGGACTCACTCTCTTCGGGGCAAGAGCAGCAGCTTTTCTCCGAGAGAGGGCTGGCACTCGGCGCACTGGATCCGCGCCAGAGCCGCTGGCTTCAGGAGAATATCTTGCCCGAGAGCGCGACATTTCGCCTGCCACAAGCGGCTGAGATCAATCGACAGACACTTCGCGTTCGTCTCAGCCGTCAGCTTGCGATCCAGGTAACGGGCAGGGGGGGGCAAGGCAGTCCTTACACGCCGACAGGCCTGCCTCCCCTTCCTGCGGCAAGTGTGTCCCTTGCCCTACGCGACTCTCTACCCGTGGTGGAGGATGACGAGCGACTTCTCGGGTACCGCCGCGTGCTCGGCAAGAACAAGCCCACAGACCTTGCACCTAGCGCATCGTCACTTGATGCGATTGTCTCCTTGGAGGGCTGTGCGACCGTGAAAGCTCTGATTGCAAGACTGGCACAAGCCACCCGATTGCCTCTGTTTGCCGATGCTGCGCTGGCCGGAAAGTCGGTACGGGTACGAGGGACAAAGGCGCGGGCGGGGGATGTGCTCCAGGCGCTCTGTCGTGGGGTGAACGGCGGGATGCGGCAAGTGGGCTCGGTGTACCTTCTGGTAGAGGATCTACCCAGCGCGGCAGAACGCCGTGAGCGAGCCAATGCGGACTACCAGCGCTTTTTACGTCCGCAAGAGCAAGAGACCCAGCAGCTCTCCCAGCTTGCCGCCGCTGCGCGCCGTCGCCTGAGCCGCCAGGGAGGGCTGGCACGAGTTCCCCGGAGCCGCCAGGATGCCCCCGAGGCGCTCTGGTCACTGGCAGAGCGCTTCGATACCGAGGGACATCTAGCGTTTTCTCAGCTAACAGAGACACTCAAGCGCGAGGTGCTAACGCGCTTTGAGCAGCAAAAAGCACAGACCGAAGAGATCGGTGGGCTCGCCGTTGAGGTGCCCGCCGAGGCAACAGCGGAGCAGACGCTCGTCATGGAGCTACTGGCTCCCGACGTTCAGGGAGTGGCTGAGGTTGTCTCTTTCCCCATCGAGCCGATTCTCCCTGAAGAGCCACTTGGGGAGCCCATCGGGCCGATCGTGATCCCCGAGACGCTGTCCGTCCGTGCCTGGCAAGTGGCGCTTCCCGAAGACGATGGTCAACAAGAATCGCTGCTGGCTCTGGCAAAGCGTGGCAAGATCACCCAGCTCCGGGTACCCTTCACGCCACAACCAGGATCTGAGGCACGCTTGGCAGCTCTGGCACACAAGGCCAAAGCTCTGGGAATCGGGGTGGTTCCTGTGCTCTCGCCCTTCATGGCCTTGACACCAAGTGCCTCCCGAGAGCGCAATGCGATGGGGCTGACGCTCAAAGACTGGGTCGCGACGTTTGCGGCGGAGGAGTCGCCCTCCAGCCGACTGGCCCGTGGACTTGCCCGCTGGGACTTTCTTGTCCCCGAAGCACTCGATACCTCCGCGTTTGTGGCGCTGGGAAGACATCTGGTAGCGCTGTCTGGCATCACGGGACTCGCACTCGATAGTGTGAGTGTGCCGGGCTATCCCGATGTGGAAGTGGGGGACTGGTCTCTGTGGATTGGTGGGCTGGCCCTGGAGAGTCGGGTCACCTTTCTTCGCACCCATCAGACCGATCCCGCCGATCTCATCGCCGCGTCCCCGTTCGATCTGGAGCGCAGCACCCCCGAGAGAAACAGGCTACGCGAGCTCTGGGAGACCCAGCAGCGCCAGCGGCGGGATAGAGCGCTGGCACGGCTCAATACTGCCCTCCAGCAGGCAAAGTTTCCCTGGCCACTCTCTGTTCGTGAGGGCAGTCTGGGTAAGAGTGGCTCCTGGCGGCGCTGGCGTGGCGTGGTTCCTGGGCTTGAGGAGAGCGAAGAGAGCGCTTCGTCGGGTCTGCTCCATGTTAGCCTGCTTGCCTACGACGCGAAAGTCTCTGGTCTCGTCAGTAGTGCAAGTGGGCTTCTCAGTGCCGAGGCTCGTCTGCGCGAGTGGCTAGATCTAGAGCTTCAGCCCGCGACACGCCCCACTCCCGATCATCCCGACCACTGGGACGGCTTCGTGGTGGATGTCTCCGATAGGCCGCTCACCGCCGCCCTCACGCTTCTGGAGCAAGCCTTTATCATGGCAATATTTTAGCAAGTTCGTCAAGGGGCAGGAATTTGTGGGTGAGATGTGGAAACGGTCTTTATCATCAGGAGGAACTTTTGGGTATGTCTCAAAATAGACGTGAGTTTTTAGTGGGAGCAGCGGCTCTTGGAGTGGGCATGACGTTTGCCGAGAAGGCACTGGCAAAGCAGGGGGGTAAGGTCAAGTTTGCCTGTATCGGCGTCGGGGGCAAGGGCGATAGCGATACGGCAGATGCGGCGCGCTTTGGCGAGGTTGTGGCGATCTGCGATGTGGATGAGACCACGGTCGCTAAGGCGCTCAAGCGGTACCCCAATGCCAAGCCATTTACCGACTGGCGTAAGTGTCTAAAGGCTATGGCCAAAGAGGTGGATGCGGTTACGGTAACCGTTCCCGACCACATGCATGGCATCATCGCCGCCAATGCCATGATGATGGGCAAGCACACCTTCTGCCAGAAGCCGCTCTGCCGCACGATCTACGAAGCCCGCCGTCTGGCAGAGATTGCGGTGCAGATGAATGTTCAGACTCAGATGGGCAACCAGGGAACGGCAGATCCTAAACTACGCAAACAAGCCGCTCAAGTACGCGCGGGGATGATCGGTAAGGTCAGCGAGATCCATGTCTGGAGCAATCGCCCGATCTGGCCCCAAGGCCTTGCCCGTCCGACCGCTGTGGCTACCCCACCTGCGACTCTGAACTGGGATCAGTGGCTAGGGGTTGCCCCGGTGCGTCCGTATGTTCCAGGAGCCTATCACACCTTCAACTGGCGTGGCTGGTGGGACTTCGGCTCCGGTGCAATGGGAGATATGGGCTGTCACACGCTCAACATGCCCTTCATGGCGCTGGATCTGCGTGACCCCATCTCGATCCAGTCTGAGACTGCTCCCAACAACGGGGACTCGTTCCCCGCGTGGTCCGTCACTACCTTCATGTTTGCCGCGACCTCTACCCGTGGCCCGATCAAGCTGGTCTGGTACGATGGCAACAAGCAGCCTCCGATGGAGATCCTAGCCGACTGTCTCGATGAAGACTGGAAGCTCAACAGCTCGGGTTCACTTCTGATCGGTGACAAGGGCAAGATCTATGTTCCCGGCGACTATGGCTCCGGTGGCCGCGTGGTCGGTGGTGTGGATCTCTCCAACGTGGGCTTCGAGGAGTCTCCGGGCCACTTCGCCGAGCTCGTGCGTGCCATCAAAGAGGGCAAGCCTGCGATGAGCAACTTCCCTGGCTATGCAGGCCCGCTCGCCGAGATGGTGCTCGCCGGAAATCTGGGGGTTCGTGCAGGTGGCAAGAAAGTCGAGTGGGATGCCCGCAAGATGAAGGCTACCAACATGCCCGAGCTGGATAGCTACATCAAGCCCAAGTACCGCAAGGGCTACGACATGATCTAGCGCTTGCTGACTACAAGCCAATGCCGCAGGGGCTCCTCCTGCGGCATTTTCTATTTTCCGATTTTTTCGTAGACGCGAAGAGTCTGCTGAGCGCTTCGCTGCCATGTGAAGTTCTTTGACCACGCCAGACCGTCGCTACCGAGCTTCGCTAAACGTGCGGGATCACGCAGCAGAGAGTCCGTTACGCGGGCGATCTCTTCATCGTCTTGTGGCGAGAACGTGATCCCGTTTGGCCCTGCAACCTCGGGCAGAGAGGCGGTATTGCTGGTGATTGTGGGAGTTCCACAGGCCATCGCTTCGAGAGGTGGCCAGCCGAAACCTTCCCAAAAAGAAGGAAAAACAAAAAGGTCGGCTGCACGATAGTGCGCTGCAAGTAGAGTGTCACCTGCTACCTTTCCTGTGTGGACAAGCCGTTTTCCCACTCCCAGCTGCTCAACTAAAATGGCCTCCTCGTTATGGAAAGGGGCTCCGACACGCAGAAGCCAGACATCGTCCCCGAGAGCTTTCAGGAGCTTGATCAGTGCAGCTGTATTTTTATAGTGCCCTGTAGTTCCTACGTGCATGAGAACCTTAGCTGTTGCAGGGATTCCATACGATTTTTTGATGATCATACGTTCCTCGTGACGTGTGGGAGCTTCGGTTGGATGAGGAGTGAAGTTAGGGTTGAGACCTGAATATACAACGTGAATGTGATCAGGAGAGATGGAGGTGAATTCTAAAAGATTCTGCTTTGACGACTCTGATACCGTGATTATCTGGCTGGCTTTTCCCAAGCATTGAATGATTTTTGGAAAAGTGCGACGGGCGTTATTACTGATTGGTATATCAAGCTTTCCTAGGATTGTTAGTAAGGGGATAATATCGTGACAAGTAATAATCGTTTGCTCGCTAGGCAGAGAATGATGGCAGGTAAGTGATTCGAATTGCCAGCTTGTAGGTGCTAGATGAATAAGTGCATGATGTAGTTCATCGGCATAGCGTTTGATACTAACTGCATGATACTCGACGAGATTGGGAATAAGAAGGACTTTCAAATCAGGCTCAGAGTACCAGAAAAATAAGAAGGGAGCAAAAGCTCCCTTCGCGACTTGAACTACCGATTCGCAATGAGCGGTGCAATCAAGAGGCTGACGACGCTCATGACCTTGATGAGGATCGCCACGCCAGGCCCGGAGGTGTCTTTAAACGGATCACCGACGGTATCTCCGACAACGGCGGCTTTATGGGCATCACCGCCTTTGATGTGTCCGTCGAGGTCGCCTTTCTCAATGTGCTTCTTGGCGTTGTCCCAGGCTCCTCCTGAGTTGGCCATGAAGAGGCTCAGGGTGGAACCGACAGCAAGAGAGCCTGCCAGCATCCCCGCCAGTGCTGTCGGGCCGAGAATAAAGCCTGTGAGCGTGGGGGCAAGTATCGCAACTAAGCCCGGTTGGATCATCTCGATCAGTGCCGCTTTGGTGGCAATGTCTACGATATGGGCGGGCTCCGGATCAGCGGTGCCTTCGAGAAGCCCTGGAATCTCCTTGAACTGTCGAGCGATCTCAATCACGATCTTCTGCGCTGCATGACCGACCGCAAGCATTGTCGAAGCGCTCACCCAGAAGGGCAGGATCGCACCAAGAAGCACTCCGATCAGCACGGTCGCATCGGTGAGTTCTAGGTGGAATGGGATGCCGTTGGGGCCTCGGGCATGGGTGATCTCCATTGAGTAAGCGGAGAAGAGGGCTACCACGGTGAGAGTGGCCGAGCCAATGGCAAAGCCCTTACCAATAGCCGCGGTGGTGTTACCCACGGAGTCTAGCTCATCGGTGATGTCGCGAACCTCTTTACCCAGCCCGCTCATCTCGCTGATGCCGCCCGCGTTGTCTGAGATGGGCCCGTAGGCATCCACGGTCATGACAATCGCCGTTCCCGCAAGCATCCCGACGGCGGCAATCGCGACGCCATAGAGACCAAGCTGGGCGTTGGAGAGCCAGGCTACGGCGCAGAGAATCAGCATGGGAACAATCACGGACTCTTTGCCCACCGCGAGGCCCTGAATGATATTGGTTGCCGCACCGGTTCGCGACGAATCCGCAACACGCCGAATAGGCTTGTGAGCCGTGTAGTACTCGGTGACAAGACCAATGGCAGCTCCCCCAATCGCACCCGCCGCCAGACAGATGGTCACGGCTTGGGTCGCACCCAGGAGAGGCATGAGGATCGCGGAGACGGCGGTAAGAGCGATCGGCGGAATGATCAGGCAGTTTCGCAGGACACTGGCGGGCTTGCTCCCTCGTAGCACACGGGCTAAGAAAATTCCTAGAATGCTAATGGCAAGCCCCACGCCCGAAAGGATCAGCGGAAGCGCTCCGCCCAGAGTGCGCTCCCCAATCTCCGAAAGCCCTGGGGCCAGACTTTTGAGGTGGACGGAGTCTGCGGTTGTCAGGGAGATCGCGACGGCAGAGACAATCGCGGCGACCATGGACTCGTAGATATCCGCGCCCATTCCTGCTACATCACCCACGTTATCCCCAACATTATCTGCCACAACCCCAGGGTTGCGGGGATCGTCCTCGGGAATGCCCTCGATCACCTTGCCCGCGATATCGGCTCCGACATCGGCGGCTTTGGTGTAGATTCCTCCACCGATACGGGCAAAGAGGGCGATACTGCTGGCTCCCACGGCAAACGCATGGAGAGTCGTATTCATCACGTGGGGATTGTTACGCAGGCTATAGTACACGGCTGTCAGACCCACAAGCCCCAGGCCTGCCACGGCCAGTCCCATCACCGCACCACCATCCAGTGCGATTAAGAGCGCATTGGGCTTGCTGCCCCGGCGGGCCGCCTCTGCTGTACGGACATTGGCAAGAGTCGCCGCTTGCATCCCACAGAAGCCTGCCAGAAGTGAGAGAAAAGCCCCTAGGACAAACGCATTTGCTGCGAGCCAACCGAGTGTGAAGCCCAGCGTAACGAAAACCACTGCCGTGTAGATCGCCAGCACCTTGTACTCGCGCGTCAGGAACGCCATCGCCCCTTCGCGGATGTACTGGGCGATGCGATTCATGGTCTCCGTGCCGCCAATGGGCTGGCGTTTCACGTTGCCATAAAAGAAAAAAGCTAGTGCGAGCCCGATCAGGCCGATCACCATCGGCGAGAGAATCCAGGCGATACTCAGTTGTCCTGCCAAAGGGCAGACCTCCTCATTCCAAAAATGTTGAATTGTAATGGCTGCAACTCTTGCGCCAGACTATCCAAGAAAGAGAGAAGCGGCGAAAAAGGAAATGGCAGCAACCATAGGTGCCGAGTGAGTATACCCGAGTTTGTGAAAAATTTCCCTATCGCAAACTAAGAAGTTTCAAATGCCCGCACTGTCCTTGACTTTCCAAGCGACAATCGCATTTTGTGTGTCTAGCAAGCGGCTCATGAGCGCTCCTTCATCGTGGGCAAGAACTAGCGCTAGACTCTCTGGTACAAAAAGACTCTCAAACTCTGTCTGAAGCGAGCCCGAAAAGACGTGCGAGATCTGTGGAAACTGCTCCTTCATCCAGGCGCGTAAGACCCGGTACTGTGCTTCCATAAACGGATTCACCTGCCTGACCTTCGCGGCATCACAGATCAGCTCGACTAAGTCGCTGAAGCGTGCCTCGAAGGCCTCGGCGGTAAGCACGGCTACCTCCCGCGTGAGGGTCATGGGCGCTTGCTCTGTTCCACAAAGTTTAGACGGAGGTCACTGACCATGGCTTTGAGCGGTAGGCGCTCTTCGGGGGCAACGTGGGGCTCTAGCTG